>DASRMZ010000001.1:0-5122 GCA_035647675.1 Thermoclostridium sp.
GTATAATTTAAGTGAATAAAAAAATGTAGAGTTTCAAATGTTTATTCAAGGCTATCACATTATTAATAAGACAAATTTTATATTGGAGGAATAAATATGCAGAAATCAAACAGAAATAGTTTACTTATTGTCGGCGGAGGCTTTGCTCTCCTGTTTGCATTAATTCTAAAAGGTATACCCATAATAAAAGGTGTTTTGATTGCATTCCAAGATTATAGTTTTCCTACTGGGGTTGCAGGCAGCCCATTCGTAGGATTTGCAAATATAAGAAAGGTACTGACATCTTTTTATTTTCCTAGTATATTATTTAACACAGTGAGATTAAATTTTTACTATTTAGTACTGATACTTGTAGTTGCCTTTCTATTAGCTATTTCTTTGGTCCGCGTTGGCAAGCGACTGCAGAATATTCTTCTCACATTGATATTGATACCATTATTTATACCCGCTAATGTTTTTGTACATATCTCATTTATTTGGTTTAAAGGTACATTTGCGCTTACAAGTGCACAATTGTTTCCATTTATATATGCTCTCTTATTGACAATTAAAAACATTGGACTTCCTACCTTATTTATTTTAAAGACATTACAGATGAAAAAAGGGGTCATTGAAAATAACGGGTTTGGGAGAATTATGGCACCAATTGCATTTATATTGGTTCAATTATCGTTTGTATTAAGTACTAATATGGATATTATAAACAATTTAATAAATCCCCTTGTTTATGAAACGGGGGATACATTAGATTATTCAATATATAGGTTGGGCTTTATGCAAATGAATAGTGGGGAAGCAATGAGTCTTTGGCTTATCCAGCTTTTATTTCAGCTTATTATTGGATTTGTTTCGTTCTTTATACTTTACATGATTACAAAGGAGTCTTCACCAAAAACCATCAACAACGATGCTACCTCGCTAAATGAGCAACAGACTAATCCTGTAGCTGCTATTATTCCGACTTTATATACACTATTTCTTGCATGGTTTGTGTTCAAGCCACTTGTAGTAGATGGACTTAGAGGTCTTTTTAGCAACAATATGCTATTGCAGGGAAGTGTATTATCCTCTTTTGCTATGTATATATTAGTGTACGGTTTGATTGCTTTAATAACTGTACCGATTTCTGTGTTAATGGCAAAAAGCATGTTGGCAAATAGGGGTTTTGGTGTGGTTGCAAGTATAATAATGGTGTTTTTGTTTATTGCAGGGGGAATGGGAATACACCAGTATTTGTTTATAAAGGATATGGGTTTTGTAAATACAATTCTATCCTTTGTACCTTACTATATTATTCCCGTTACAAATAGTCTTGTTTTGGCAGTAATACTGTACCATCACAAATCCGATACTGGGATTGAATTTGAAGGTACACTGCTCTATGCAAAAGAAACTTTTGTTTGGAAAACAGCCTTTACACTAGGTGTTCTACAATTTATCAAAATGTGGAACTCTGAACTTGTCCCACTGGTATTTATATCACAGCGTGAAAAAATGCCGCCTGTTATGCTAAGTAGGATGTTTTCGCAAGGAATAAACGCTGATGGAGGAGTTGATCTTGTCAGTTTAATGGGAATGGATTTACTTATTTCAATTATCCCAGTAGCTTTGTTTTTAGTATTTAGAAAATATATAAATGAGTGGATTCTACTTGCGTATGCAAAGATAAGAGCCTGATAAGTGAGCAGTGGTACCAGTGTTTTATGGCTTTTGCTCAGTTGAAAAATATAAATGTGAAGGCGGTGAAAATTCACCGCCTCATATTATCAATATCAAATGAAATAACTACTAATTTATAATTCTTTTGCGACCTCTTTAAGATTTTCAAATATAAAGTCAGGCTTCACATCTGAGCTTTTAACATCTTCAAGCTTAGTTTCGCCAGACAGAACCAACAACCCTGTTGCTCCATGGTTATATGCCGTTGCAATGTCGGTATATAGTCTGTCACCAACAAATACAATATCATCAACCTCTAACCCCGTAAGATCCAATATTCCATCAACTGTTTCTCTATTAGGTTTTCCAAGGTATCGGGGCTCTTTGCCTGTTGATGCAGTAATAAGTGCACACATTGCTCCACAATCAGGGATAAATCCATCTTCTGTGGGACAATTGAAATCAGGGTGTGTTGCTATAAAATCACTACCATTTCTAATAAGCGTGCAAGCTATTGACAATTTTTCGTAAGTAAGGCTTGTATCAAAGGATATAACAACAGCGTCTGCATTTTCGCTGCCAAGGCTTATTCCATTATCAATAAAGTTCTTTTCAACGATATCTGTAGCCACTAGATATATAGTTTTGCCTTGATAGTGTTTCTTAAGATAATTTATCGTAATATCACCAGAGGTCATAATTTGCTCTGGTCTAATTTTAAGCCCCATTGAGTCAAGCTTTTTAATATAAAAGTCCGATGTTTTTGATGAATTGTTTGTAAAGAAAAGATATTTTTTTCCTGTTGATTCCATCTTTTTAATAAAATCTAAAGAACCATCAATGATTTTATCACCAAGATAAAAGGTCCCGTCCATGTCTAAAACAAATAATTTTTTGTTGTTGAGATTGTTATTTTTTGTCACTAATACGTCCTCCTCGAATAATCAAATTAAATAGTGTTGCCAAAAACCTATAAAAAGGTTTCTGTGATGTAGCCGTAGCAATGTCTTTTGCGCTGTAGCATTATTAAATGAAACTATAATCCCCAAAGCTCACTTCTCCCAGTAGAAGCTGCAAGTGCTCCGGAGTTTAACACTTCAAGCACGTCTTCTTTAGTGGAGACAAGACCACCTGCTATTATGGGCATTGGTAGCCGTTGACTAACACGTGCCAACATTTTAGGTATAATTCCTGGTAGAATTTCAACCATATTTGGTTTTATTGCGTTTGCCGTTTTAACTGAGGTTTCATATGCTGTGCTATCAATTAAAAAAAACCTTTGGATGGTAAACATTCCTTTACTATTAGCATGTCTTATGTTGTTATTCTTTGTGCTAATTATTCCATCGGGCTTTATAATGCCGCATATATAATCCATAGCACAGTTATCTCTTCCTATGCCATCAAGAAAATCAAGATGAATCATAACACATTTACCAGAATCCTTTATTTTATCAACCATTGGCTTTATATTAAAAATATTTGCATGCAATAAGAAAATAGTTGAGACAGGGGACATTATAGCTTGTTGTAGCATATTTTCATCCCTAACGCCTGCTATTATTGGATTTTGCTCTATGTTGCTAATTATCGCTTTGTGATCCATTGCTACATCCTTCTTTAATAATTTATACATCATATTACTTTATAATAATAACAGCGTCAAAATCTTCTATGCAAAACACGATCATAGCATATAGCTTTAATTTGAAATTTGCATACTTGATTTTATTTTATTTGCACTTTCCTCATCGTTTAGTACTGATACAATTGCAAGTGCAAAATCCAGTGCTGTTCCTGGTCCTTTTGATGTTATAAAACTGCCGGATATTACTACATTTTTGTTTTTTATAGTGGCTCCTATCAGGTCACTTTCAAAACCAGGGAAACACACAGCTTCAAAACCTTTTAGATATCCTTTTCTGCCAAGTATCATCGGTGCAGCACAAATTGCAGCAACCCACTTTTTGTTTTTTACCCGAAAGGAAAGCCCATCTTGCAACATTTCGTTATTATAGAGATTATCAGCTCCTGGCATACCGCCAGGAAGTACTACCATTTCAGCCTTATTAAGATCAGCATCAGTAATAAGTATGTCGGTGATTACACTGATGTTATGTGTACCATTTACTATTTTTGAATCAGAAATTGATACGGTGGATACATCAATACTTGCTCTTCTTAATATATCAACTACTGACAATGCTTCAATTTCTTCGAAACCATCTGCTATCATTACATATACCACTTTCACTACCACCTTCCTAGATATTTAAGATATATGGGTTAGGTTGCCGTGTCAAAAGCGTATACTAACCTTGTTTATAAGACCATTATAGCATAATAGATCATTTTGTATGCTAGATATTTTGCGCTCTGCTGTATATTATATTCTGGTTATGAATGAGAAAGTGCTGCCATATATGATACAGCTTTAAGCTACATTCTTCCAATGGCCTAATAATGTCCTAATATTGCACAGTTATATTAAGAAATACAAAGCAGTGAACAGCAACATAAGGCTATATTGAAGAATCTTTTGATGTATACAGCTTGACGTTAAATAGAAATTATTTTATAATTATCGTATCACATAGCAAGATGGTGTTTCGAAATATGAAACAAAGGATGGGATTATGGAAAACCACAATGTCCAAGGCGTGCAAACTCTTGACAGAGCATTCGATATAATTGAACTACTCTCAACACATTCAAGTGGAATGGGGGTTACCGAGATTGGTAGGGAGCTTGGGTTGCACAAAAGCACCGTTCACAGGCTTGTGAATGCACTGGTTTATCGTGGATATCTAGAAAAGGATAAAAATAAGGGTTTATATAAAATCGGTCTTAAATTTATAGAAGTAAGCAGTTTACATATACATCAAATAGAACTAAAGACAGAGGCAATGCCTTTTATGCGTCATCTAGCAGAGTCAACTGGTCAAGTTGCACATCTTGCAATACTTGACGAAACAGAAATAGTTTATATTGAAAAGATTGATGTAGTACAAAGCCTTAGAATGTATTCGCAAATAGGGGAAAGAATACCTGTGTATTGTTCTGCATTGGGTAAGGTTTTGTTAGCCAATCTAGACGTTGCATATCGGAATAAGATTGTCCAACGTATTAATTTTGTACCTTATACTGAAAATACCATTGTAGATAAGGAACAGTTTATTTTAGAACTGGGAAAAACAAAACAAAGAGGATGGGCCATTGATAACCAAGAACATGAGAGCGGAATTCGCTGTATAGCCGCACCAATTAAAGATTTTACAGGAAGAACAATAGCAGCTTTAAGCATAACAGGAAACATCTCGCAAGAAAAGGAGAGAAGTTTTATTAAGATGATGATTGAAACTGCTTCGAATATTTCAAGGCAAATGGGTTATTTTACTTAGAAATATTGATAAATCCGTATACTAATTTTAATAGTTTATTCACTATTATTAGCGTCTTAGGT
>DASRMZ010000002.1:0-7129 GCA_035647675.1 Thermoclostridium sp.
GGTTATAGTATAGTTTAATTTTCCCGTCCATAATTTCAGGCTCATTGCTTAATTGAGGAAAGTATATAATACCCTGCATTTTAAACGGATACTCCATGTTTAAGTGAATCCAAAATAGAGGCTCTTTAAAATCGAAAAACGTCTCACGATAAAACTGCTTGTATTCTTCTTCTGTACAGTCTTTGGGACTTTTCTTCCAAAGAGGATTTGGATTATTAATTGGCTTAATCTCTTCTTTTTCCTCCTGGGTTTTATCTTCTGCTTCGTCTTCTTTTTTTTCATCTTCATCAATTAAATAAAGAGCATAGGGTAAGAACGAGAAGTATTTTCTTAGTACTTCGTTTATTTTGAAATGCTCTGTATATTCCTTGCTCTCCTCATCTACATAAATAGTAACTGTAGTACCAACTGTTTGCCTATCAGAGCCCGTCATTTCATATTCGGTATCCCCTGTGCTTACCCAACGAACTGCCTGGGATCCTTCTTTATATGATAGTGTGTCTATTTGAACCTTTGTTCCAACCATAAAAGCAGAATAAAAACCTAACCCAAAATGACCTATAATTTGTTGTTCGTCTGTTTTATCCTTATATTTTTCAATAAAATCTTTCACACCGGAAAATGCTATCTGATTAATATACTTTTTTACCTCTTCGCTAGTCATACCTATTCCGTTATCAATTACTTTTATAGTTCCAGCATCCTTACTAATAGATACTGTTATTTGATACTCTTGATTTTGGCTAGCATCTGCCTCTCCTATTTCTTGCAGCTTTTTAAGCTTACTAATTGCATCGGCAGAGTTTGATACAATCTCTCTTACAAAAATATCTTTTTCTGAATACAACCATTTTTTTATTATTGGAAAAATGTTTTCTGTGCTTATTGAAATGTTACCCTTTTCATTAATCATGTAAAAACCTCCCATGTTCATTATCATTTGATCTAGATGTGGTTACATTAAGCCTCCCTTTAGCTCATTAAAAAAGCAACAAGTCAACTTATTGCTTCTATGAGCATTTTACGATGAAAAAATATTATGAGTTGCGCAGTATGATATACTGTTAACCATTTGCTACCTCTATAAATATAATAATCTTTTGTAATTATAATGTCAATACTTTTTTAGCACTCAAGACAGTAGAGTGCTAACTGTGTTACAGTTCAAAAGTAACTATAGAGATACAGCTGTGCAATATAAGGAAAACATTAGCGAAATGAAGCTTGCCCATCCCGGGGGCATGCTTCGGGTGTTTTGTTTCCTTTGCGGCAAAAGCACTAAATCTAATACAAAGCCTTAAATTGCGCAAGACCCTAAGTGAGTGGTCAAAGGCTTATGGGTCGCTCGTTATCACGTTTCATATGTAGCGTAGGCAGCATGGGCTTCGAAGCATTACCGCCGGCGTCAACAAAAGCACCCGAATCTCCCCCTACTTATTTTGTGAATAGTAAATTTTCCGTTAGTGCACAGCCATATCTCGAAACATAAAAGGAACGGAAATAACTTGCAAAAAGCTGTTGCTAAGTTATTGTAGAAAACAAACTGCTTTTGCCTTAATTCAATAACTGTATTTCCCGTATAAAATTTGATATATTGATATCTTTAAGGTGGGTTTGTAATGGTGTTTTCATCCAGAAACTACTTCAAGGCTATTTGAATTGGCTATATAATTATGATATTGTATGATTAGCAGTGTGTAGCCTAGCTAAAGGAGGGGTGCACCTTGAGTATTCAAGAATCTGGCGAGATGTATCTTGAAACTATTTTAATTTTAAGTCGAAAAAAGGCCAATGTCCGTTCAATTGATGTTGCTAATAGGCTTGATTATAGAAAATCAAGTGTTAGCGTGGCTATGAAGAAGCTTCGTGAAAGTGGATATATCGCAATGAGCGATGAAGGATATATAACACTAACCGATGCCGGACGGCATATCGCTGAATCTATGCTTGAAAGGCATAATGTTATTTCAGACTGGCTTATTACTTTAGGTGTTGAAGAAGAGATTGCTATCGAAGATGCATGTAGAGTTGAGCATGTGATTAGCTCTGAAAGTTTTGAAGCGATAAAAAAGCATGTAGAAGTTAAAAGAGATGCTAAAATTATTAAGAGTTAAGATATTGCTGGAAAAAGTGATGGAAATCACTTTCTAAATTAATTATGCGGGGAAGTGATTGGAATGCAATGCAATTGTAAGCATAATTGCAACCACCATGTATGCAGTGATGAAAATACATCTCATAGATCTTGCGTTTCTTCTGTTTCGATTTTCAATCATTTAGAAGACCATCAAATGGATGAAATTATGAAAGCCGTTAAGTCATTTTCATATAAAAAAGGCGAAATCATTTATAGTGCAGGTGATCAATCAAACTCACTTTATATTGTAAGGCGAGGGAAAATAAGAATTTACCGGTTATCCGAATCAGGGAAAGAGCAAATTGTTCGTATTTTAACATTGGGTGATTTTACAGGCGAATTGGCACTATTTAAAGAGTCAATTCATGAATCATTTGCAGAGGCGATGGAAGATACCGACGTATGCATGATTACCCGTTCCGATCTACAAGGGTTTTTATTAAGATACCCTTCAATTTCAATAAAAATCTTAAATGAATTCTCAAAAAGACTTGATGCAGCAGAGAAACAAGCTACAAGCTTTGTGACCGAAAAGGTTGATAAAAGGATTGCAATGTTTTTATTAGAATGTATGGACAATCATAAAGAATCAATGGAATTTGAGTTGCCAATGAGTAAAAAAGATTTATCTTCATATTTAGGTACTACCCCCGAGACAATTAGCAGGAAACTTGCACAGTTAGAGGATGCTGGATACATCAGGCAAATAGCAAGTAGGGGAATCGAAGTATTGGATTTAGAGGGACTGCAGCTTATATAACACAAAGATTGCTGAATAGATGTTTTTTTCTCAAATTTGTGGTGTATTATTATATGGAAGGAAACGAAAAATATTATATGATGCTTTTCCAACGGTTTAGGATGAGCAAAGGCTTGGACTACTTGGTCAGAAAACTATTAGTCATTATTTCTTTAAAAATTGATTTTTAAACCTCTGTGTCCCATGAAAAACAATGGGATACAGAGGTTTATTTTAATTATCACAGTTAATTTCGTTAAAAGGTTGGAATAACAGCACCGTTGTACTTTTCATTTATGAAGTTTTTAATCTCTTCACTTTGTAGCGCTTTTACCAATGCTTTTATTTCTTCTGTTTGTTCATTTCCCTCTTTTACAACAACTATATTTGCGTATGTTTGTGCTGCATCAGAATCTTTATCCTCCACAGCTAACGCATCGACACCTACATTTAATCCTGCTGCAAGAGCATAATTTCCGTTAATTACTGCTAAATCTACATCCTCAAGCGCACGTACAAGCTGTGCTGCCTCAATTTCTTTGATATTAAGATTTTTTGGATTGGATTCGATATCCAAAATTGTAGCTGTAAATTTTGCACCTTCTCTCAAAGTAATCAAGCCTTGCACCTCTAACAGTAGTAAAGCCCTTGCTTCGTTCGTACCATC
Organism: Thermoclostridium sp.; assembly: GCA_035647675.1. Taxonomy (GTDB): domain Bacteria; phylum Bacillota; class Clostridia; order DSM-8532; family DSM-8532; genus Thermoclostridium. The sequence goes on from DASRMZ010000002.1 coordinate 3,544, forward strand.
ATTTGGAACGGCAATTGTCGCACCATCAGCAAGCTCATCTATAGATTTGGTTTTACCTGCATATATTCCGAAGGGCTCATAATGGATGGTTGCAACCGGAACAAGATGAGTATCATTTTCATCGTTGAAGTTTGTTAAGTAAGGTAGATGCTGGAAGTAGTTTGCATGAAGCTCACCATCTTGGGTGGCAGTATTGGGTAGAACATAGTCATTATACTCTACGATATCAAGAGTATACCCCTGCGTTGAAAGTATTTCTTTTGCAACCTCCAATATTTCTGAATGCGGAGTAATGCTGGCACCTATTTTGATGGTGTTCTCCTCTGGTTTATTGCATCCTGTAAACAAGACAGCAATTAATGTGATGGAAATTAAAATAGTTATAATCTTTTTCATGGTTAATCCTCCTAAAATTTTATTTATTATTAAAGCATTTTATCAACCAACAGGTATCAATTTGCTCTTTTATCTGACAGCCTCGCAACCCTTGTTCCAACCTCTTGAAAAACCTGTACTACTATAACAAGTAACAATACAGTTACTGTCATTACATTTTGTTGGTATCTGTAGTAACCGTAGTTCACGGCAATTGCACCAAGCCCTCCGCCACCAACAAATCCAGCCATTGCTGAATAACCAAGGATGGTAGTAATGGCAATGGCGCCCCCTATAAGCAAGGAAGGCTTTGCCTCAGGGATAAGCACCTTATATATAATTTGAAACACCGAGCTTCCCATAGACTGAGCCGCTTCAATTACTCCACTGCCTACTTCCTTTAGTGATGATTCAACCATCCTTGCAACAAAGGGTGTGGATGCAACAACAAGGGGAACAATTGTCGCCGTGGAGCCAATTGTAGTTCCTATGATCATTCGTGTAAATGGCAGAATAAAAACCAGCAGTATTAAAAATGGAACTGAGCGCAAAAGGTTAATTAAAAAGCCAAAAACCTTGTTAATGATTGGTATTGGAAATATCCCACCACTGTCGGTCACACATAGCAGCACGCCAAGGGGAAGACCAAAAATATATGCAAATAGTGTAGAAGAAACAGTCATATAGAGCGACTCAACAATACCCTTTGCAAGCAATTCATACATTCCTTGTTCAAACATTCATCTCTTCCTCCTTGTAGTAGATCTCTTTATCGTCCAGATATGCCAATATTCTTTCTATTGACATATCATCATCAGGAAGCTGCAGAAGCATTTCACCAAACGCTTTATTGTCAATAATTTTTGTGTTTGCATACAAAATGTTCACCACTGCCCTGCATTCGAGTGCCATATTTGAGATAATAGGTTCAAATGCTGAATTGCCATCAAAAATAATGCGCAGGCATCTTTTACCGATCATGTTATGTATTTCACTTCCCTTTGGTAGAATCAATTGCTTTGCTATCTCTGATTGTGGCCTTAGAAAGACATCCTTGACATTACCTGTTTCAACAATCTTACCTTCATTAATTACTGCTACCTGTGTACAAATTTGCTCAATAACCTTCATTTCATGAGTTATCACTACAATTGTGACTTTGAAAGTACGGTTTATGTTTTGTAGTAGCTGTAAAATAGAGCTGGTTGTATTTGGGTCAAGGGCGCTAGTAACCTCGTCACAAAGCAAAACCTTTGGGTTTGTAGCTAATGCTCTTGCTATAGCAACCCTTTGCTGTTGACCTCCCGATAGCTGTGAAGGATAAGCATTTGCTTTATCTGACAACCCAACAATGCCCAATAGCTCTTTGGCTCTTTCCAATGCGTCTTCACTAGGCACGTTTGCTATCTCAAGTGGATAGAGAATGTTTTTCAATGCTGTTCGCTGAGACAACAAATTAAAGCTTTGAAAAATCATACCCATTGATTGTCTTACATTAAGTAGTTCCTTTCTACTTAAATCACCCATATTCATTCCGTCAAAAATGATCTCACCATCTGTCGGCTTTTCTAGAAAATTGATACATCGGATCAGTGTGCTTTTTCCAGCGCCACTTAGCCCAATAATCCCAAAGATTTCACCTGCGTTAATATCTAAACTAACGTCTCTTAATACTTCGATGTCACCTTGGCTTGTTTCAAACGTCTTTGTTAAATGCCTTAAGCGTATCAATTGACACTCACCTCCATAAAAATATTTACTAATTGAATTATTTGCATTTGAAAATGTGTTGAACTGTTTCCATCTGAAAGGGGACAATAGATCCAAAAAAGGTAGGAAACTTTTTAGCTTCCTACCTTAAAAGATATAAATATCATAATTTACATATTTTAATCCGATTGATCGGGATAGAAAGCAATATGAGAACCACACATCATAGACATTGACATAGGCATAGCCATAGACATGCACATGCACATGTTAGTCAAGCACATGACTGTCGGGCTGCTCTTTGAAAATGTTGATGCTTTATTTCCCATAATGCCTCTCCTTGAAATTAATGATTTCTGTAGATGATACAACAGATTATCTAGTGTGTCAAATAGAAAAACCTTCCACCCGAAGCATGCCCCCGGGATGGGCAAGCCGAAACCACAAAAATGCTTTTAATAAGGGAGGGGATTGGCTATTCGTAACTTTTGTGGTATAATTAATAGGTATTCTCCGAATATATACATAGTGGGGGACCCAATTTTGGGGTTAATCTAATTTTAGAAGGGTTACTTGGGCACCCTAACCCGTCAGCTAACCTCATAGGAGTGCTCCAAGCGCAAATACATTACGGTTGTATTTACGCTTTTGTTGTACTTAAAAACAGATTTAGCGTAGGACACCACCACTAGTAGGAGGAGATTTCGATAGACATTATCTTAAAAATCAGCATTGTTTTGGCAGTAGGATTTATTGGCGGTAGATTAGCAACGTTAATAAAATTGCCAAAAATATCGGGCTACTTAGTTATAGGCTTATTTCTAGGCCCATCTTTTATAAATTTAGTTAGCCCAGAAGACGGACGATCACTGGAAGTGATCAGTGAGCTTGCCCTTGCGTTCATCGCTTTTAGTATCGGAAGTGAATTTGTGCTAAAAGACATGATGAAATATGGCAAGTCTATTTTTATCATTACACTCGCAGAGGTAATAGGCGCTATAGTAGTTGTTTTTTCAGTCATGTTTTTAATATTTCAAAAGGATTTTGCATTTAGCATTGTTATTGCCTCTATGTCAGCTGCTACGGCACCAGCTGCAACCCTTCTTGTTATTAGACAATACAGAGCAAACGGACCATTAACGAGGACAATTTTACCTGTCGTAGCATTAGACGATGTATTTGGAATTATAGCTTTCGGGATTGCAATATCACTTGCAAAAATGTCAGCTAGTGGCATAAGTCCAACGTTTTACAATATGCTATTGGCTCCATTAATTGAAATAATAGGTTCAATAGTATTAGGTCTTGTGATTGGTCTTGTGCTGACGATAGCATTAAAGAAGCTGAAAAAGCATGACAACATGCAGGTGCTCTCTCTTATTGCCATAGGTTTAGGCGTTGGTGCATCAAACGCATTAGGACTATCACCACTATTGACCAATATTATGATTGGTACAACTTTAGTGAATCTTTTACCTAAGCCAGATAAAGTCTTTAATTC
>DASRMZ010000003.1:0-2424 GCA_035647675.1 Thermoclostridium sp.
ATATAAATACATTATGAATAGGTTTTTAAATGTGGCTTGAGATGGCTGGGAATGGCTATTGATGGCACATATGAGGGGAGAGGGTTAAGTTGGATATAACTTTATGGGTATTACAGAAATTTGTATTTTAGAACAAAAGTTCGTAAGCACCCGAGCATATACCCCTTGATTTTCTCCTAATTGCTTTTCGGCAATTAGAGATTCAAATAATTATTAGAGCATTATTAGAGTTTCTTTAGACTATTATTAGAGTTTTATTAGACTCCTGTTGTTTCCAATAGTTTGGCAAGAGTGCTCTTAGGTTATCTTCATTTCCCGGCTTCTGGTAGTATGGCATTTTAGCTATTACATCATTTAGCCATTCTCTTGGATTTATACCGGATTCCTTGCACGATGCAAGCAATGAGCATATCACTGCAGTATTTTGAGCAGCCTCGTGGTTACCACAGAACATGAAGTTTTTTCTTGACAAAGCAATCGGCCTGAGTGCATTTTCTGCCAGATTATTATCGATTTTTAATCTGCCGTCTTTTAAATAATTCTTCATTCGTGGCCATAAAGCGTAGGAATAACTTATAGCCTCACCCATGCGGTTTTTTGGTAGTACTGTAGGATATGTCTTCTCCATCCACTTTTCAAAAGACAGCATTATGGGACGTGCAAGCTCATTTCTTTTTTTATAGCGCTCTTCATACGACAGATTCTGTTCATCTGCCATTCTTTCTATTTGGTAAAGTTGCTGTATCTGCTTTAATGCATACTCTGCCAGAGATTTGTTCTCGTCCAAAGCTATTTCATAACGACGTCTTATATGAGCCATGCAGGCAACAAGACAAACCTGATCGTTTTCTTTAAAAACATTATATGCTCCATAACCATCACTTTGAAGGTAACCATCAAATGATTTTAATAAAGAGTAGGCTGTATCTCCCGATCTTGAACCATCATCATAATGGAAAAAGACCAGTTTCTTCATGACAGCTCTTACCATCCACAGGTACTCCTTTTTGGCATAATGACTCTCTTTGTTTATCACCGGCAAGGTAGTTTCATCAACTTGAATGTAGTCTGTATTTAAAACTTCTTCCTTCAGGACCTTGTATAATGGAGTTAGCAGCTCACATGTGGGTTTAAACCATCCACTCAGGGTATTTGATGGTATCTTTACTCCCAAGTGATGAAACTGTTTTATCTGACGGTAAAAAGGCAGATGATATTCATACTTTCCAAGCATAATCTCTGACAGGAGGCTAGCTCCGGGAAGTCCTTTGTAGATGGGCAACAGCGGAAGAGGTGCTATAAGCACAGCAGGTGCTTCTTTGGTTGCAGGTGTGAGATTGTCTTTTAATCCGTATTTAGGACGTACGATCTCTTTTACATATAATTTACCCGGTTCAAACTCCAGTGTACGGGTACGTTCTTCTCCTATGCGCTTGTATTTGTCTTTATCAACATCTTCCGGCTCAATAATTACTTCTATAACGGGAAGTCCTTCAAGCAGCTTTCTGTTGGAACGGGTCTTTTTTCTGGATGATATATTTTCTTCTATCTGCTTTTCTGCTTCGATGCGCTCTGCCTCTATTTCCTCAAGATGTTTCTTTTCATCTTCTAATGTTTCAAATAAGTTGAGCTGATTGGGGTCAAGTCTGGATAGTTTTTCACTTTTACGTCCATAAAACTGACGGGTAAACCAGGCTATTTGTGATAGGAGCTTATCAATCTTTTGTTGCAGATCAGTCATCTGTTCTGCCTGCTTAGCATTAGCCTCAGTTAGTTGACGGATTTGTTCCGCTTGCGATTTTATTAAGAGTTCTAATGCTTGCGATTGCTCCATTGTATGGGTTTGTATTTAGCTATAAAAATACTAAATAACCGTGAACCAGACAAGCTTTCGCAAGCAATATTTTACACTTTTATTTGAGTTTTTTTTTGGTTGTTTCGAAACGCTTTTAGTCGTTTCAACCTAGTGTTTGGATCATCCTGTATACCTTCAACCATCATTACTAAGCTGGACCAGTTCATAGGGTAAGACCGGCTGTCTTTATCGTAAGCAGGCAAACGAAAGGTACCCTCTTCGAGCCTTTTCATATACAAAACTAAACCTCCGTCTTCTGCATGCAGTATTTTCATTGTAGTACGAGTTCTGTTTATGAAAATAAAACAATCACCCATTCGAACATCATATCCCATCTGGTTCTGTACAACTCCACACAGAGAGTTCATTCCTTTGCGCATATCTGTCTTTCCCGGACAGAGGAAATAGCGCATTGTATCATTTAGGCAAAACATGTGCAGAACATATTTGAGCAAGTAATTTAATAGCGGCTTCAGTTTGTGTGCTACCAATAAAACTTACCTGGATACCACCCGGTAGCTTTATTTTTATTTCTCCTTTAATATTAACTGATGGAACAGTTTTAAGTG
>DASRMZ010000004.1:0-10848 GCA_035647675.1 Thermoclostridium sp.
GTTTTGAGGTTTAGCAATTAACTATAAATTTTCAATTATTATTAAAGGCTTTTGCGATGTAACCTTAATAAACATTAGCTACGTAATATGTGGTAGCAAACTTTCACACATAACCACAACACATTGTGCAGTGGTACTAAAAAATATGTAACATCGCAAAATGCCAATTAGTATAAAAAAGGAGATATGATAAATGAAAATTTCTATTTTAGGGGCGGGTAATGGGGGAACTGCGGTAGCAGCAGAGTTGAGTTTACGAGGACATGAGGTAACTTTGATAAAGACATCTCATGCTATGCATGATGAAAACTTTAAGTACCTTTTAGAGAACAATGGCGCTGTGAAAATTATTGAAAAAGGTAAAACAGTTACAGCAAATATTACGCATGTAACGAGGGATATTTCACAGCTTAGCACAAGTAAGGTTGTAGTTATCTATATACAATCAAATTATCATGAAAACCTGATAAAGCGAATAAAACCTTATCTTCGTGATGGACAGATTCTTTTAATAAATCCAGGATACCTTTCTGCTGCATATGTATTAAAACATTGTCCTTACATTAATCTTACTGTATGTGAGGCTCAGAGCTCTTTTATAGATTGTAGGATTAGTGAGCCAGGAACGATTAAGGTTGGTTTTCGCAACGTGCGTAACCCACTGGGTATATATCCTGCTAGTCGCACAGAACAAAGTAGTAAGATACTTAATCAACTAGGTTATCCTTTTGTATATCTGCCTTCTGTAATTGAAGCTGCACTCCATAATCCAAATTTAATTGTCCATACCGTTGGCGCGATTATGAGCATTCCTCGTATTGAGAAGACAAAAGGCGAATATTGTATGTACCATGAAGTGTTTACGCCTAGCGTTTGGAATATACTAGAGGAACTTGACAACGAAAAGATGAATGTAATGGAAAAACTAGGGTGTAAGCGTATTTCCTATGTTGAGGCGTGCAAATTTAGAAATACTTTGGATGATACTCGCAATGCTAAAGATGTGTTTTTCTGGTATGCAGCGATGCCTACGCGTGCAAAGGGCCCTATTGCAGTTGATTCTAGATATATTTCAGAGGATGTACCCCAAGGGTTAGTTCTTCTTGAAACCTTGGGATTACAATTCAAAGTCGAAACTCCTATCTGTACGGCTTTAATTGATATAGCATCTGCAGCCCTAGGTCGGAACCTAAGAACAGAGGGCAGAACAGTAGAACGTTTAGGCTCAGATGTATTGGAACACATTATAGATGATAAATTCTCCATATAACACTTAGAATTAGAGAATGTTATAGCATAAATGTTCTTAAAAGACAAATTTATGTCTAGCGTAGGTGTTTCCCCAGATGCAAATGTTATAGCATAAATGTTCTTAAAAGACTAAGCGGTCAGATTTGACTGCTTAGTCTTTTTTACTTCAAAGCAAATCATAAAAAAATAATTGAATGTCTTGAAATAGGTAAGAATATAAGATAAACTTTATAATATAAACTTATTAAGGTAAGTTTAAAAAGTGTCGGAGGTGAAGGTATGGCATATCTATTAGGTGTTGATATTGGCACATCAGGGACAAAAACAGTGTTGTTTGACGAACAAGGTAATGCATTGGCAAGTGCTCTTGAGGAGTATCCTTTGTATCAGCCGAAAAATGGTTGGGCGGAACAGGATGCAGATGATTGGTGGAAGGCTACATATACTTCTATTAAAGCCGTAATCACAAAAAGTGGTGTTTCACCGAGTGAAGTAAAGGGCGTAGGTTTGTCAGGTCAGATGCATGGTGCAGTTTTACTTGACAAGAACAATCAAGTCTTAAGAAGAGCAATTATCTGGGCAGATCAGAGAACAGAAGCAGAATGCGAGCAAATCACAGAATTAGTAGGCGCTAAGAGGCTTATAGAAATTACTGCTAATCCTGCATTAACAGGTTTTACAGCTTCTAAAGTAATGTGGGTTAAAAACCACGAACCAGAAATCTTTGACAAGGTAAAGAAAATTCTATTACCTAAAGACTATGTGCGTTTTAAATTGACAGGAGAATTCGCAACTGAAGTTTCAGATGCAAGCGGCATGCAGTTGTTAGACGTTCCTAATAGGTGTTGGAGTGATGAAGTTTTAGGAAAACTCGGTCTTGACAAATCAATGCTTGGAAAGGTCTACGAATCTCAGGAAATAACAGGTACAGTTCACAGTAAAGCAGCGGAGTTAACAGGTCTTAATAAAGGAACTCCTGTTGTTGGTGGCGCAGGCGACCAAGCAGCAGGTGCTATAGGTAACGGTATTGTAAAGACAGGCGCTATCTCTTCAACAATAGGAACATCAGGAGTGGTCTTTGCGTACAGCGATACTGTTGAGATTGATCCTTTAGGACGCGTTCATACACTATGTCATGCTGTACCAAACAAATGGCACATCATGGGTGTTACCCAAGGTGCTGGGCTTTCCCTTCAATGGTTTAGAAATAATTTCTGCACAGAAGAGATGGCAACAGCCGAGTTGATGGGTGTGGATCCATATTACTTAATGGATCAAGCTGCTGAGAAGGTGGAGCCTGGAAGTAATGGTTTGTTATATTTGCCATATTTGATGGGAGAGCGTACCCCACATCTGGATCCCGATTGTCGTGGTGTTTTCTTTGGTCTTTCTGCTATGCATACAAAGAGGGAAGTGCTCCGTTCAGTTATGGAAGGAGTAACATACAGCTTGAGAGATTGCTACGATATTATTCGTGAATTAGGTGTTGAAGTTAATGAGGTAAGAGCATCGGGTGGCGGTGGGAAAAGCCCACTTTGGCGACAACTACAAGCCGACGTATTTAATCATGATATATGCACAATTAATGCCAGCGAAGGTCCTGCTTTGGGTGTTGCAATTTTGGCAGGTGTTGGTTCAGGTGTATATAACAATGTTATGGAAGCATGTGATGCAACCATTAGAGTCAAAGTATCGGAGCAAGCAAACAGCAAAGCGCATGAAAAGTACAATGGGTACTACGATTTATATAAAAAGCTATATCATTCATTAAAAGATGATTTTAAAAGCATGGCAAAATTAGTGAAGAACTAAGCGTAACAACTAAGCTTAAAAATTAGGGGTAACAACTAAGAGTAACAACTAAGAGTATAAACCAAAGGAAAACAACTGTTGAAATCTATGCCATTTTATGTGCATGACTAAATTGGTGTGAGAAACATGGCGAAAAATATTACAGGCAACAATCAATATCTTAAAGAATTTAATCAGGCAATTGTGTTAGAGTTGATAAGACAGCATAAAAGATTGTCACGCAAGGAGTTGTCAGTTCTAACTGGACTTTCGCCTACCGCATGTGGCAGTATTACACGTGCTCTTATAAAAGACGGTTTTTTACATGAGACGGGTCAAGGCGAATCCACTGGTGGCAGAAAGCCTGTGATGCTTGAAATTAAGCCCGATTCCTACTATGCCGTTGGCTTTGATATAGGGATGAATGAACTGAAAATGGTTATTGCTGATATTACCTCTAATATCCTTGTTCAAAGGAGCTTAAAATATAGTCAAGGTATTTCAGTAGAAAAGGTTATTGCCATAATTCGGGATGAATTTTTCAAAACTATCGAAGCCGAGAAATTAAGCCATGAGAAATTTATAGGCTGTGGTCTTTCAATCCCGGGTATATTGGATAGAGAAACCAATAAAATTATAATGGCACCTAATCTATCATGGAGTGAAGTGGATTTGGGCTCCATCGTTCGGGAAGTTCTAAATATGCCTGTTTATATTGAAAATGAAGCTATGTGCTCAGCAATTTGTGAACATTGGATTGGGGAATGCTCTAATATCGGCAATTTCGTATGTATTAATGTTGAGTCAGGGATTGGTGCAGGAATATTTATTAAAGACTCTATTTACCGTGGACACAGCGGAAGTGCAGGAGAAATAGGGCATCTAATAGTTAATGAAAACGGTAGATTATGCGGATGCGGTAATCAAGGCTGCCTTGAAACTTATGCATCCACCCGTTACATGCTTACCGAAATATCTGAAAAGCTCAAGTGTGGATATACGTCAGAAATAATTAAAACAACTGCGGATACACTAACGTGGGACAAAGTAGTAAATGCAGCCTTTGAAGGTGACAAGCTATGCTTAAAAGTGCTTGAAAGGGGCGCCGTGTTTCTTGGGTTTGCAGTAGCCTTCCTTATTAACACATTAAATCCAGAAGCCATTGTTCTTGGGAAAAGCTTTACCAGCTATGCTCCTTTGGTAATGGATTTACTTATAAAGACAGTTAAAGAAAGAGCGCTAGCATATCCAGCATCACGAGTTAAAATTATTACTTCAGATTTTGGCATGAGTTCTTCAGCATTGGGTGCAGCAATGATTCCGATAAGAAAAGTTTTTGGAAAATAATTAAGTAACCATCTATAGTGAAACAATACTAATTTAACACATTTATTGGATTTCAATTAATTACTTTTAGACTTTATTGTCAAAAACTATTTAGGAGGTTAGTACAATGAGCGAATATTTTAAAGAAGTATCAAAGATTCAGTATGAGGGACCGAAATCAGACAATCCACTATCTTTTAAGTTCTATAATCCAGACGAGAAAATCAATGGCAAAACAATGAAGGATTATTTGCGTTTTGCAGTGGCATACTGGCATACATTTCAAAACAGAGGCGCAGATCCTTTTGGCGCAGATGGTGCAGCTATAAGACCATGGGATCATATCACTGATCCAATGGATTTAGCAAAGGCAAAAGTAGATGCTAATTTTGAGTTTTGTGAAAAACTCGATGTTCCGTTCTTTTGTTTCCATGACAGAGATATTGCACCAGAAGCAAGTACTTTAAAAGAAACAAATAAACGTCTTGATGAAATTGTAGCCGTTATAAAAGATAGAATGAAAGATAGTGATGTAAAGCTGCTTTGGGGTACGACCAACGCATTTGGTCACAGGCGTTTTACAAATGGAGCATCCACATCAAACAATGCTGCTGTATTTGCATATGCAGCTGCTCAAGTTAAGAAAGCCATGGAAATAACAATGGATCTTGGTGGACAAAACTATGTTTTCTGGGGTGGTCGTGAAGGATATGAAACACTACTAAATACAGACATGAAACTTGAACTTGATAATCTTGCACGTTTCTTGCGTATGGCAGTAGACTATAAAAAGGAAATCGGTTTCGATGGTCAGTTACTAATTGAACCAAAACCAAAAGAGCCTACAAAGCATCAGTATGATTTTGATACAGCTACAGTGCTTGGGTTCTTGAGTGCAAATGGTCTTGATAAAGACTATAAAATGAATATCGAAGCTAACCATGCAACTCTTGCAGGCCACACCTTCCAACATGATTTGCGTTTGGCTCGCATAAACAATGCATTAGGAAGCATTGACGCTAATCAGGGAGATATGCTTTTAGGATGGGATACCGATCAGTTCCCAACTAATATTTATGAAACCACTCTTGCAATGTATGAAGTTATTATGATGGGTGGATTAACAAAGGGTGGCTTGAACTTCGATGCTAAAGTTAGAAGAGCATCCTTTGACCCTGTTGATCTGTTCTATGGTCATATAGCTGGAATGGATGCATTTGCTCAAGGCTTGAGGATAGCTAGTAAAATTGTTGAAGATGGTGTATTCGACAAATTTGTCTCCGAACGTTATGCAAGCTACAACTCGGGTATTGGTAAAGAAATTGTAGAAGGAAAAGTCGGATTCAAGGAATTGGAAAACTATGCCCTTGGAAACGGTGAGCCCGAGATTACATCAGGCAGACAAGAATTGCTAGAATCGATTTTGAACCAATATGTTGTTGGAGCAAAGTAGATACTTAAAAAAGCCGCATATGCGGCTTTTTTTGACCCTTTGTGTTATAATTAAAAAGCGAATAAAGCACTGGATAATATACAGAGAGCTTAATTATAATTTAATGCTAAACTGAATTTGTGAAGCTATAATGGGTGGGACTGATGTTAGAGATTATTAGAGCTGTAGCAAGACAATTGATCTTTTCGTTTTTTCTTGATTTTAAATATATATCTATTTATTTATTCTTTTATATTATTGTAAAAGGAAGGCTTGAAATCATCCATGGTTTTGAGCATTGTATACCAGGGGGATGCAGAACTAAAAGCTTACGCCAAACGGTGGAAGAGCTCATATTTGTAGGGCTACTTTCAGGCTTTTTTGGTGGAGTATTATCTGTCAGTCTTGGTCTTTATATTGAGCCAGAAGGTCTACAGCTTTTCCTTATTATAATGGTTATATTATCTTTATTTAACCATCGATTTGTAAACCCATCGTATGCTGGGGGGTTAGTTTGCTTTTTAGCATTAATTTTTAAGTATGATAAAATTCATGTGCCCTCTATGCTTGCCTTTATTGCCATTGTTCAGTGCATTGAGTCGATATTTTTGTATTTAAATCGCAAGCAAGACCATATACCCATATTTATAGAACATAAGGGACATATAACGGGAGCATTTATAAAGCAAAAATATTATATGGTTCCTTTCATCTTCTTATCGGCACTAGTTGTACCATATTCGTTGCTAGTTAATCAAGTTACTCTAAATTGGGGCACTATATTTAAAACTGATCTGCCACAAATAACCACCGGAACTGTATTGTTTTTTGCAGGGGCGATTAGTTTAACAAACTATTCAACAGTGTCCATTTCTACATCCCCAGAAGAAAAATGCAGAAAAGACTCAATGAAATACTTAATAGGGAGCCTACTGCTATTTGTATTTGCATTTTTTTCACAAAAATCACAAATACTTAAATGGGTGGGAACAGTTTTTGCATTACTATTTAGAGAAGTTGTATACAGATATGGACTTTTCATGGAAAGGAAGAATAAGCCTTTATATACTTCAGTTAACCGTGGAGTTAGAATTTTAGAGATAATTCCCGATGGTCATGCTGATAAAATGAAAATGGAACGTGGAGAGGTCATCTTAAATATCAATGGTAAGCCTGTTCAAACGGAAGATGGAATAAGACATGCTTTGGCAAATAGCCCCACATTTATTTGGATGCATACAGAGGATCCTACAGGGCAAATAAAAATTTATGAGCACAAATGCTACCCTGATGGTATAACGGATTTGGGCATAATAATTGTTCCAAGACAGTGGGAGGTCACCTACCAGGTGGATGAATATGAAAACTTTACTATAATAAAAAATATAGTGGATAAGTTTAGATTTATGAAATAGTAGTTTATTATTGAGAGGAAATGGGTAAAACTGTGGAGTAGCTATAATTGACTTTTTTTTATCATAGTGTTACTCTTTTTAGTGCAGAATATATGTATAAAAATATTGAAATTATAGTAACTAGAGTATTTTACGAGGTTATATATTTTTGCGTATTGCTGTACAATATATCGGGGGTTATGCGGAAGGCATAGCATCACATATTATACAGCTATCTTGCATTGAAGTAATATCGCAAAAGCCTTAACTATTAAGTAACTTTACAAAGAGGTGTTTATATGAAAAAAGATATCGTTTATGTTGATCATGCTGCCACTACTTATGTCAAGCCAGAAGTGTTTGATGAAATGAGACCATACTTCACGGAGTTTTTTGGTAATCCGTCTTCAATATACACTCTTGGAAGAGAAAGTAAGAAGGCCATTGAAAAAGCTAGAGCACAAATCGCTCTTAGCCTTGGCGCATATTCAACAGAGGTTTACTTTACTGGCTCGGGAACTGAGGCTGATAATTGGGCCATTAAAGGTGCAGCATACGCAAACAAAAAAAAAGGTAAGCATTTGATAACCTCTGCTATAGAACATCACGCAGTTTTCGAACCATTTGAATTCTTAAAAAAAGATGGTTTTGAGGTTACTTATCTTCCGGTCGACGAAAATGGAATAATTGATCCAAATGAACTCACAAAAGCAATAAGACCTGATACAACGCTTGTTAGCATAATGTACGCCAATAACGAAATTGGCACAGTGCAGCCTATAAAAGAGCTTGCTGCTATAGCAAAACAAAAAGGTATTTTGTTCCATACTGATGCTGTTCAGGCAATGGGTAACATAGATGTAAACGTTAAGGATTTAGATGTAGATCTTTTATCAATGTCGGCTCATAAGTTTTATGGACCCAAAGGGGTGGGCGCTTTATATATTAGAAAAGGCGTTCGTATAGATAGTATTTTACACGGCGGTGCTCAAGAAAAAAACAAAAGACCTGGTACAGAAAATGTTCCGGGAGTAATTGGCATGGCCGCTGCACTGAAGCTTGCGTACGATAATATCGAACAAAACAATAAACATTTGCACAACCTCAGCGACAAACTTATTGACAAAGTGATTGAGCAAATCCCATATGTTCGATTGAATGGTGATAGAGAACGTAGACTTCCCGGCAATGTGAATTTTTCATTCAACTTCATTGAAGGGGAATCGCTTCTTCTAATGCTTGATATGAAAGGTGTTCAAGCTTCAAGTGGTTCTGCTTGCACATCTGGCTCGTTAGATCCTTCCCATGTTTTGCTGGCTATAGGGTTATCCCATGAAATAGCCCATGGCTCATTAAGGATATCCTTTGGAACAGGAAATACCGAAGAAGATGTGGATTATATCGTTGAGAATTTAGTTGAAATAGTGTCAAAGCTAAGGGCAATGTCTCCATTATATGAAGACTATGTGAAAAAAGAGGGTAAGTAATTAACATAAATCAAATTTAAGTGTTTTATATAAATTATTATGGGAATAAAAAATCAAGGCAAGTGAATAAAAAAAGACTTTTGCGATGTAACCCTAATAAATGTAACATCGTATAATGTTCGAATGTAGAAAGAGGTGTTAACATGTATAGTGAAAAAGTTATGGACCATTTTTCAAATCCGCGAAATGTTGGTGAGATTGAAAACGCAGATGGAGTTGGTCAGGTTGGAAACTCTAAATGTGGAGATATAATGAAAATGTACCTTAAAATAGAAGATGAAATTATTGTGGATGTTAAGTTTAAAACATTCGGTTGTGGAGCTGCGGTTGCAACAAGTAGTATGGCTACCGAGCTTATTAAAGGTAAAACTGTGGACGAAGCATTAAAAATGACTGACAAAGCAGTGGTTGAGGCTTTAGACGGTCTACCACCTGCAAAACTGCACTGCTCTGTTTTGGCTGAAGGGGCTGTACTTGCAGCCATAAACGATTATAAAAGAAAAAAAGGACAAGTAATTGAAGACGAAGGCTGCCAAGGTTGTTGTGGAGGCTGCGGTTCAATCCGTGAATAGTCTATTTTGTTTTTGTTATAATTAGTTTATATTTGAGCATGAAGGTGCTCGCAACATTAGAAGACGGCAGTTTTGCCGTCTTTTATATTAATATACAGATAAGTTTGTGAAGTTAGTAACATGATATATAAAAAGTATGATAAACTTAATTGTGTTAACAAAGGCTTTAGCGATGTAGCCTTAATAAATACAGTCGGTACAATATGTGGTGGCAAACTTTCATTTATAACCGCAGTATATTGTACAGTGGACACGAAATATTTAACATCGCAAAGTGCTAAAAAAAAATTAGATCATTTTTTGAACTATATGCAAGAGGTTGTTTTATGAAGAAGAAGGTTATGTTAGGTATGTCGGGTGGAGTTGACAGCTCAGTTGCCGCGGCGATATTGAAAAAACAAGGTTATGATGTTATAGGGATAACATTGCAAATATGGCCAGATACTTTATTTGGTCCCCAACCCGAAGATGGTTGCTGCTCGTTTTCTGCTGTAGAGGATGCAAGAAAGGTTGCGTTCCAGCTGGATATACCCTATTACGTATTGAATTTTCAAGAGATATTTGAAAAAAGTGTTATTAATTATTTTATAGAAGAGTATACAAAGGGTAGAACACCAAACCCATGTATTGCTTGTAACAGGTATGTTAAGTTTGAAGCAATGCTAAACAAAGCCATTTCTATGGATATAGATTATGTAGCAACAGGGCATTATGCGAGAATAGAGAAAGATGATTTATCTGGTCGCTACCTGCTTAAAAAGTCTGCTACAGATAAAAAAGATCAAACATATGCACTATATAACATGAAACAGTATCAGCTTGAAAGGACTTTATTTCCTATAGGCGATTTTAGCAAGGAACAGGTGCGGCAGATTGCTGAGGAATTAGGGTTTGTAGTGGCAGATAAACCTGATAGTCAGGAGATTTGTTTTGTCACTGATAACAACTATGCAGGCTTTATTAGCTCAAGGCTAACAAAACCAATGCCACCAGGAAACTTTGTTGACACAGATGGAAATATTGTTGGGCGGCATAAGGGCATTTATAATTACACAATAGGTCAAAGAAAAGGCTTAGGGTTATCTTTTGGTCAGCCAATGTATGTAGTAAGGCTTGATGTAGAGAATAACGAGGTGGTTTTAGGCAAATCGGGAAAAGAGTATTCAGATGGATTAATTGCATCGGATTTAAATTGGATTCCATTTGACAATCTTCACAACTCACGGAAAGTTAATGCAAAGGTACGTTATTCTGCAAAAGAAACCGAGGCAGAAATAAGTCGAATTGATAATGATAAGATTAGGGTTGAATTTACATCTCCCCAACGAGCAATAACGCCAGGGCAGTCAATAGTGTTTTATGATGGCGATGTAGTCCTTGGTGGTGGGGTTATAGAAGAACAAATTAATAGATAAAAAGCGTTTGCCGCAAAGGGGTTAAATCACCCGAGGTATGCCCAGCCAGGTTGCATGGGCGAGCAGCAAACGCAGTTTGCGACCAGTCCCAGGCTGCATGGGCGAGCAGCAAAACTAATACTACAGTATATTGTAAGTCGGCATACAATATATAAAAAAAGCAAAAAGCAAAAAGCAAAA
>DASRMZ010000005.1:0-22460 GCA_035647675.1 Thermoclostridium sp.
GCAAAATACTGGACCATAGCGTTTTTTGTGAAGCAAACAGCTTACAGTTGTTGTGAAGCAAATACGTAGGTCATAGGCGAGGATGAGTTGGAGACAACACATCTAAGTTATAACCAAAAATGAATTAGGTTTTTCCTTGAAATATTAAGCTTAAACGTTATACAGTTTTGAGGGTACATGATCCTTAAACTAATAATCATTGTAGTTAAGTGGCGTAAGCTCACAAGACACAATTGATTATTAAAAGGAATCATACAACCGAATATAGTTTCCGGTGACAACGACGGAGAGGATACACCTGTTCCCATACCGAACACAGAAGTTAAGCTCTCCAGTGCCGATGATACTTAGGTGGAGACGCCTTGGAAAAGTAGGTCGTTGCCGGATTTATATAAAAGTCTTATGGTTATGTGCCATAAGACTTTTTGCTATACAAGCAGATTTATACTGCTATAGCAGAGCGTTTCTTAGGACACTAAGCGAGAATCCTCGGTAATTCATTGCCGAGTAGTTCACGACACAAATAAAAGATGTAAAAATTAGAATTTTTTCAGACTTCATATAATATAATTTCGTACTATGTATTAGTGCTTTGATAAAAATTTATCACAGAATAATAAATTGAGAGCATAGATATAAATAATGTAACATTGCAAAATGCCAATATAAAGTTTAGATATAGGTGGTTTTTTTATGATATATATGAAAGATATATGGAAAGTTTATAAAACAGGTACTATTTCTGTGGAAGCACTCAGAGGAGTAGATTTCCGTGTTGATGATGGGGACTTTGTTTCGGTGATGGGCCCTTCAGGTTCAGGAAAGTCTACTTTAATGAATATTATAGGTTGTTTGGATAGAATGACGTCTGGTGTTTATAGTTTAAATGATATAGACATATCTGGATTACCAGATTATGAACTTGCTAAGATAAGAAATAATCAAATTGGTTTTGTTTTTCAAACATTTAATTTACTACCTAGAATGTCTGCTCTGAAAAATGTTGAACTACCAATGATTTATGCAGGTACGACAGCTAAAAAACGTCGTGACAATGCACTTGAGGCACTGTCGAAGGTGGATCTAATAGATAGAATGGAACATAAGCCAAATGAGCTTTCTGGAGGGCAAAGACAAAGAGTTGCGATAGCAAGGGCCTTGGTTAATAAACCCAGTATCCTACTTGCTGATGAACCTACAGGTAATCTTGACAGCAAGTCTGGAGAAGAGATAATGAGCATTTTCCAAACTCTTAATGATGAGGGCGTGACTATTGTTTTAGTTACACATGAGTTGGAAATAGCAGAGCATACAAGGCGGATTGTCACATTTAGAGATGGTCTAATTGTAAGTGACGAGGCTGTGGAAAATCCAGTGAATGCTCAAGATATCTTAGCATCAATGGCTGAAGAGAAAAAGAGCGTGAGTTAGTCGAAAAAGTATGAAATTTAGTCGGGAGGTTAACGAATGTGAAGAATTTAAACCAAGCATTAGAAATTGAGGAAACAAATAAACCCGAAAAAATGAATGTTTTTAAACAATTAGGTGCACTATTTTCTAGTCCCAAAAAACTTTTTACTTACATAGCAAATAAACCCGTTATTGTCTTTCCTGCTATTTTATTGAGCCTTATTTCGGTGTTGGCACAATTTATTAACTTTGAAAAACTAAAAGGTACCCTGATGGATTCATTTCATACTACATATAGAGCAATGGGTATTGAGTATACTAGAGAGCAATTACAAACTCTTGCAAATGCTTCTGCCATTGGAAAACTTATCTCTACTCCCATTCTAATGGTTGCGGCATGGCTAATAACCACTTTGATTCTATACTTATTGTTCGGCCTTGCAGGGCGTGAGAAAGGATTAAAAAAGTACTTTTCAATGGTGGCTTATATATCGGTCATATCAGTCTTAGGACAGCTGCTCGATGCATTCTTTATATATTTTACAAATGGTGATATGATGGCGGCACAGGTTACAAGTGTAGCATCATTATTAAACCAACAAACGGTAGGAGTTTTTATATATGCAATGGCATCAAGCTTTGATGTATTTAATATATGGACATATGCTTTATATGCAATGGGGTTTGTTTATACGGGGGGAGCTAATAAGAAGAAAGCGTATATACTCTCAGGGGTTCTTTTTATTGTCGTTACGTTAGCTACTGCTTTATTGGCCAACCTCGCAGGACAGACAACAGGCTTACTTTAAAGCCTTTAACCATTTAGTGGACGTAGGTTAGAGGATACAAACATTAAAAATAAAAAATTTAATAATAATATATTTTTATATTAGCAAAAACTAAAACATATAAATTTAGGAGATGCTTTGCTATAGAAGTAAGCATCGTGTTAAAGATAAAGGAGTAATATTTTTATGAAAAAATGGGTCATTGGAATTTTCGTAGTTCTAATTATTGCAGGGATGATTGTTTTAAACTTAGTTAAGGATAACGAATCAACATTTCCAGCAGCATCAACAATAGCATCAAAAAACGCTATTTCAGTAAAAGCTGCTACAATAGAAATGGGGGGTATATCCTCTTATATAACAGCACCTGGGAATGTTCAAGAGATTAATAAGGCACAGGTATTTTTTGATACCCCACTAAGGGTATTAGATGTAGCGGTGGAAAGAAATGATATCGTAGAAGAAGGGGAACAGTTGGTTGAACTTGATACCTCAACTTTAACGGATGAGCTTGATAAGCTTAAAATTCAAAGGGAAATCCAATCCATCACATTAAAAAAGCTTGAATCGGGTCAAAGCCTTCTTTCTCTTGAAACCAATCTGACCTCTGCAAGAAATGCATTTGATAGATCCAAAGAGAACTATCAAACTGCGTTGGATGAATATAACAAACAAGTAAACCTGTTTAATAGTGGTGTTATTTCACAGACACAGCTTAAACAATACGAGCAGGCTGAAAAGGATTCCAAGGCGGCTTTGGACAATGCACAGATAAATTTAGAGTCAGCAGAAAAAACCTACAACTCAAATTTAGGGAGCCATGACCTTGATCTTCAGTCTCAAATTAAGAATATAGAATTAATGAGCAAACAGATCTCTGAAATTCAAACAAAGCTGAACAAGATAAAAAATCTTGAAAAGTCACCCCTTACAGGTGTGGTTACGGAGGTATTCATAACTGAAGGTGGCTACACCATGAGTGGACAATCAGCCTTCACAATCATAGATCATAAAAACTTAGAGATTGTGGCCGGGGTTGACGAGTATAGTTCAAAGGATATTAAGCCTGGCCTGGAAGTAGTAATTACAGGTGATGCATTGGGCGACAAAACCAAGTTAAGTGGCACGGTTACTGCGGTTGCGCCTGTCGCTTTACAGGTGCAGTCGGCAAGTGGTGTCGAAACTCTTATTGAAGTAACAATTGAACCAACAGAGGGTAGGGACATTTTAAAGGCTGGTCTGACTGTAGACTGTGATATTATTACCCATGAAAAGAACAACATTCCAGTAGCTGAGTATAACATTTTATTAGATGACAAGGATAGACGGCAGTATGTAATGCTAATCGATCAAGAAGATATGACGATAAAGCAACAGTATGTTGAGCTAGGTGTTTACTCTGATATGATTGTTGAAATTGTGAATGGATTAAAGGCAGGAGACATGGTTGTGGTGGATCCCCAACCCAGTCTTAAAGATGGAGATAAAGTAAAGGTTGTGGATTAAAATATGATTTGGGCAGAACTGTTTAAACAGGCATTTGACAGCCTAAAAGCCAATAAAATAAGGTCCCTCTTGACTATGTTGGGGATTGTAATGGGAGTTTTTTCTGTAATAGCAATAATGGCGCTTGGAAATGCTACAGAAAACTATATTGCAAGCGAATTTGAAAAAATAGGTGCGAACACCTACAACATTTACAACAAAACGCTAAATGTTGCCAGCGATGAGTATCTAAAAATGAGCGATATAGATTTGCTTGTTGATAATATTCATGAAATAAAGAACATTACTACCCTAGTGCAAGGCTATGGGGAAGTAAGAATAGATAATGAGACAAGAAGCGCTATGATTTATGGTGTTACTTCCCAGTACAGAAACTTTTCTGTAATAGACTTTGAAGCGGGAAGGTTTATTAATAGTTTTGATGATAGGGCAAAGTCAAAGGTTATGGTTGTAGATGAAAACTTTGCAAAAAGGTATTTCAACAGTGTTGATATTGTAGGAGAGGAAGTAAATCTAAGGATTAATCGCTACAATGTTAGAGTAAAGATTGTTGGAGTATTGTCTATGGGAGATGATTTTCTAAGTAGCCTGACTGGAGATCAAATACCAGCAATGGTATATATGCCAGCAACCACCTTGCAATCACTAACAAACAATGAAAGACTCGATACGATTATGTTTTCACTAAAACCCGATGTTGATATGGAGAGGGCTACAAAAAATATAATGGGATTACTTGATAGGTCACGCCATAAAGAGGATCTATACTATGTTCAATCAATGCAGGATGTCCAGGAGATGGTGAATAGTATTCTTTCAGTTATTACATCTGTTTTACTTGCGGTAGCGGTAATAACACTTGTTGTCGGAGGAATTGGAATTATTAATATTTTACTTGTATCTGTAACTGAAAGGATCAGAGAGATTGGGATACGAAAGGCTTTAGGGGCGCAAAGAAAAAATATAGTATTTCAGTTTCTTATGGAATCCATTATTATGACTGTTACTGCGGGCATTATAGGTATTCTTTTTGGTGTTCTTATAGGGAATGTTATTTCAAATGCTATAGGGATTCCACCATCTGTAGATGTTGCCACCGTTGCAGGTTCATTTACGATGTCGGTCATATTGGGTTTGATCTTTGGGGTTTATCCTGCTAAAAAGGCTGCAGATTTGGATCCAATTGAAGCGCTTCGTTATGAATAATTGACTATGTTAAAGGTGTATAACATGTCCATAGTTTCCTAATCATTCGTTACTGTTCACAGGTAACCTAAGAGATATAGCTTTTGCAAATGGAGAGTAGCTTCCATTAGTGCACAGCTATATCTCAGAGTATAAAGAGAATGAACAGTAACTATCATTCAAACCTTTTTGTGGTAAATGTCATAAAACACTACAAAACAATTATAAATCTGATATAATATGATTGTCTGCACTAAAATAGGGCGATAGAGTTCAAAATATGTAATGCTGTAAAATGCCCATGTATATGTATTTGTTTGCGTTTTTATTATTACATTAAAGAGAAATGCTTTTGTGAGGCATATTGTGCAGTGATGGTAAAGGATATATTTTATAGAAGTAGGTGTATTTTATGAAGAGAAAAGTTTTAATAGTAGACGATGAGAAAAATATTGTAGACATACTTAAGTTTAATTTAAAAAAGGAAGGCTTTGACACTATAGAGGCATACGATGGAAGACAGGCTTTGGAAATGGTTGAGAAGGAGAAACCCGATTTAATTCTTCTTGATATTATGCTTCCAGAGTATGATGGGTTTACTGTGTGCAAAAGAATAAGGCAGACTATGAACACGCCAATTTTAATGCTGACAGCCAGGGAAGAGGAAGTAGACAAGGTTTTAGGCTTGGAGCTTGGAGCAGATGATTATATTACTAAACCCTTTAGCCCACGTGAGCTAATGGCAAGAGTAAAAGCAAATTTACGCCGTGTAGTAGAGGACGATCCCAAAATAAAAAGTGAAATAATAGTATGCGGTGATTTGACTATTGATGTTAATCGTTATGAAATTAAACGTGCCGAGGAAATAATAGAACTTACGTTGAGAGAATTTGAGCTTGTCAAATTCCTTGCTGCACAGGACGGGCAGATCTTTTCACGGGAGACCTTACTTGAAAAGGTATGGGGATACGAATATTATGGCGATGTACGTACCGTTGACGTTACAGTAAGAAGGCTCAGAGAGAAGCTTGAGAGAGCGCCTAGTAAGCCTGAATATATACTCACTAAGCGTGGTGTGGGCTATTATTTTAACCCATCATTTTAACTATATAACGCTTGCTTTTGCGATGTAGCTTTAATAAAGGTTTTGTGGTATAACGCTGCAAAAGCCTCCTTAGGTGCTCATTGAATTTCTAAATTGTAGAGTTTCGGGGGATGTAATGTTTTCAAGAAGTTTACAATGGAGACTTGTTTTTATTATTGTGATCATTATTTTTATCTTCCTATCTGTAATTTGGGTTTTTCTAAATTACAAGGTGGAGGATAATTTTTATAACGATTTCACAAAGACAATATCAGATAATTATGCCACACTTAATATTAGTGAACAGATGACTGCGGAGGAGCTTTTAACGTGCTTTGAAGAGGATCCCGTGGTGCTTAGTCAGTTTATCAGTAGTATAAAAAGCTATACGCTTATAAAAGATGAAACATATGAAATATTGTACTCATCTGATGAAAGGCATTCTGAAGATGGTAATAGCTTTAGAAATGAAGTACTAAAGTCTAAAAACATGATGACGGTTATTTCGAGCGAAAATGAAGGAAAAGGGAAATATATTACCAAGTCAGAAAAGGGCGATTTTTATGACTTTGTAATTCGTCAGCCGCTAATTGACGGTGATTATATTTTGTTTTTTAAATATGATCGCTCGCAAGCACTCGCTATTATAAGTGAATTTAGCAATATTATTCTACCGGGAATGGTTATTTCTGTGACCATTGCAATTGTAGTTGGGTTTTTACTTGCAAGAACGGTAACAAAGCCAATAGTGGACATTACACATAAAGCTGAGAACATCACCTCCGGCGATTTTGGTCAGATGCTTGAGGTTAAATCTGATGATGAAATTGGTATGCTCACAAAGACATTTAATTATATGGAAAGTCAGCTAAGGAATATACTGTTTGAACTGTCGAACGAGAAGAATAAGTTTGAGCTAATAATTAATTATATGACAGACGGAATTATTACTTTTAATAGGGATGGTTTCATCATACACATCAACACCTTTGCACTATCAGTTCTTGAAATGCAGCAGTGTTCGCTTACCTTTGAGGGTATTATGCAAAGGCTGGAGCTAAAATATAGCATTTCGGAGCTTATTAATTGTGATAATATCTCAGATATTAGTAGCAATGTTAAAATAAATGATGAGTTTTTTAGAGTGCAGTTTGCATCATTTAAAGATAAGGGTGAAAATGTTGATGGTATAATTACAGTTCTACAGGATTATACCGAAGAACAAAAGCTTGAAAATATGCGTAAGGATTTTGTAGCCAATGTATCACATGAGTTAAAAACACCACTTACGTCAATCAAAAGTTATTCTGAAACCTTACTTGATGGGGCAATGGATGATAAGGAAACGGTAAAAAGATTTCTTGGGGTTATATATTTGGAATCCAACCGTATGGATCGCATAGTAAAGGACTTGTTGTTGCTATCGAAGCATGACAGCGGAATTACATTGAATTTAGAAAGACTATCCCCGATAGAGCTAACAAGAAGTGTTACTGCAAGAGTGAAGCTGGCTTCAGATGAAAAAAATCAGCAGCTCGACGTTATAGAATTAGAACAAACCCCTGACATAAATGGGGATGAAGATAGACTTGAGCAATTGCTGTTCAATATTATAGGAAATGCTATAAAATATACGCCGGAGAATGGCTCGGTTACCATTTATGTTGGAAAAAGCGGAACAAATGTATATATAAAGGTTGTGGATACAGGGATAGGAATCCCTGAAGAGGATTTAGAAAGAATATTTGAACGTTTTTATCGTGTTGATAAAGCCCGCTCTAGGCAGATGGGTGGGACAGGCTTGGGGTTGTCTATAGCAAGTGAGATAGCTAAATCCCACGGTGGTACAATTAAAGCGAAGAGTGAGCTAAACAAGGGGACTACCGTTACCATATTTCTGCCTGCTATCATTGAAGGGTAAGCAAGAGGGAAATAAGGTAGTGATATTTCCTCGCGTTACATCTCTAAGCTACATTGCGCTAATATATTCGAATATTGTACAGCTATATCCTATGGGTTAGCTGTGAATTGTTATATTTTGATAAAGGTAATGGCATTTTAAAAGCTTAGTAATGGATTTGTAACAATATTAACGGTATAATATAGGTACGAATATTTTAAGGTAGTAAGATGTTTCTTATATTTAGTTGCGGATTCATTTTTTTAGAATTAACTAAGAAATATGTTTCCAGACAGACATAGAAGCGACTTAAACCTTAGCAGGAGTGCTGTTTATGCTAAAAAAAATAATGTTCATATTGTTGGTGTCTTCGCTTATGATTCTCGGTAGCCTAGTTTGTATGGCATATGGGGATGACGATATTAATGAAGGCAGTTATATGGCGACTAGGCTTAACGATTTTGTTGACTTTGCCCCTTCGGCTGTGAATGTAGAGAACGATGCCCCGCAAGAGGAAGAATACTCAGATGAAGCAGTGATAGAGCAGTATTCAAGCTTGTTCTTTGAAACAGAGGATGAGACAGAGGTTGAGTTTATTACGGATATTCAGGATTGTGTAGATAAGGAGTCCCAAAAATGCACTTTTTATGCTACCATTTCCGAGAATATTCAGATAGATGAAGGAGACAATATCGTTGTTATGGCTTTCGTTCAAAAGGATGATTCCTATGAGCTGTTAGCTAGTGGAGAGTTCGAAATTACCATAAAGTATTTAAGACCAATTGAGCTTAATCTACCTAATACTGGTAAAGACAATCCAAATTATGTTCGAATAATTGTATTTCCTAAAAACAGCTATGACAATCTTAGTCTTGATAATGTACAAATATATTGTAAGACTAAGGTAATTGACAATAAGAAATTCGATTTTGAAAGCACTCTTTTTAATGGGCCGATGGACATAATTAAGCATGTGAACGGTAAAATTAGCGATTAATTTGAGGATGAAAAATGCGCATATTCAGTCTTGAGCGTAGAAAGACAATATTTATTATAATTCTTGTTTTGTTATCAATACTTCAAATGGGAATTCTATGGACGGGTAAAAATCCAGGGGTTCCTTTTCTATTTCCAACGCAAAAATTATGGTCCAGTGTTGATTTGCCCGATATTAATGATGTTAAGGGTGAATATTTAAAACCTAAAAAGATCACAGTATCTGATGGATCTGGTATTTTATATTGGTCACTTAATACAAGCGATAATTTATCTAGAGCCATATGGTCTGATTTTAACAAAAGCTATTTTAGGCAAATATTAGAACAAAAGCCCATTGAAGGTGCTAAGTCCTACGAGCAGGACTGGCACACACTTATAAAAATGAAAAGCATTATTCTTGAGTTTGAAAATCCAGTCAGTACAGAAATCATAAGTTGGACAACAGATTACAAATCATTGTTTACCATGCCGCTAAAACAGATATATAAAATCGCCATATTTCCCGCAGAAAGTATAAACAATAATGAAAACACCTTATATGTATACGATGGGGAAACAGTGTACAAATATGTAGTGAAAACCGAGCAGGGAAATATGAAAAAGGATGACTATATTAGTATGATAAATGGCATCCATAAAAATGAAGCTAGTATTCCATTAAATAGGCTAGCTTACTCCTATCCGAGTGTGAAAAACCACGAGCTTATCGTAAGCCTTGACGTAAAGAGTGAAAGAAAGATTTGGGATCTTTTAGTTAAGACTCCAGATGAGATAATTCTTAATCGTGATAATTTAGACAATATTGAGACTTACCTTTTAGGTGATATTTATAGAGGCTCAATGGTTACAACATTTAAAGATGATAGTACAAGTATTATTTGCTCGGATACTGAGCAGGTTTTAAGATATTACAAAAATGGTTTTCTAGATTATCAATATAGAAATAGAACGCTAGGGGAAAAAGGTCGTATAAGTGACGCCTTTGAGAAAGCACTTGCATTTATTGAGCATAGGAGAAGCTTGGTAGAGGGTGTTGAGATTATTTTAAATAGCATGGTTCTAGAGGATAAGGATGAAAACTATGTTTTTACCTTTGACTATGTAATAGATGGAATGGAAGTTAAAATAATTAGCCAGCAGGATGAAGCCGTTAGACCTGCTATTACCATTGTGGCAAATAGTGACCGTGTAGTTGACGTGAAGTGGTATATAAAAACCTTCTCAAATAACGATTACTATAACTACTACAGTCTTTACTTTTTTGATATATTTGATAACAAAATGATTAAGGATTATCCAGAGCCATTACACAATTTGAACATATATGACATCTCTATTGATTATATCTGCCCAGAAAACAGTATGAGGGCAGAACCCTATTGGTTTATTGACACAGAATCGCAGATTATTCATCTTAGAATGCAAGGAAAGGAAAGCTAATATGGACTGGGCTAACGCAAAAAAGATTATTTTAGTTTTGTTGATCATTTTAAACATTTTTTTATTTATAAATATAATAAATGTTGACGAAACGTTTGCATATTCTTATGGATATCGAAAAAGTGCAAAACAAGCGCTTGAGCAAAATGGTCTAACCATAAACTGTAATCTTCCAATGGGTAACAGTCCGGTTCCGAGAATAAGTTTTGTACACAAAGATAAAAATGTTAATATATATGCTGAGATGATCAATAAATTGACTGGAATATCAGAGGTTGTACTTCGTAATGAGTATTATAGTAATAACGGAAAAATACTACAGTTTTTTGATAAGCATTTTCTCTTTTCCGATGACACAGGTGAAGTGACGGTGCATATAGATAACGAAAAAAGGCTGGATAGGGCTTTAAGGGCATGGATAAAGAAAAATGAAATATCAAAAGAAAAATTTGTTCAAGACAGCATTCACCAGATGGATAATAAGGTAATTGTTAAGTATCATCAGCTATATAAAAGAAAACCTGTTTATAATAACGAAATTATTTTTACAATTGAAGACGAGAAGCTTGTAAGTGTTGAAGCAAGCCTTAGAATACTTTATGATATAAAAGAAAGTAAAACCGAAGAGGTTGTTTCTGTAGAAATTGTTCTTTTAACAGGCAAGGATAAGATAACAGATTCAGTAGCTTCAATTGAGCTTGGATATTTTCTAGCTTATGAAGATGATTTGTATGATACCATGGTGTGGCGAATACAACTGGATTCTGGAGAACAGGTACTGTTTAATGCGTATACAGGAAAATGGATAGATACTACATATGTCAATTAATCAAAGCCTTTTGTATAATATATTGTGGGCTTTGCGATGTAACCTAAATAAATATTAGCTGTACAAAATGTGGTGGCAATCTTTTATGTATAATCACACAGCTCTTGCAAATGAAGCGTGGTTTCCGGTAATGCACAGCTATATCTCAAAATATAAATGGAGTGAACTGTACAATATATGTAACATTGCAAAATGCTCTATTGAGCTTTTATAGTATATAATGTTATAATGTTTTAGGGTTTTGGAAGTATTTATTAAGATATAGTAGTAAGTAGGTTTTACAAAAGAGCAGGAAAGATGGTGTTGGCTATTGGATAAGCTGGTAATACGCGGTCTTAAAAGACTTAAAGGGGAAGTAAGCATCAGTGGAGCGAAAAATGCTGCAGTTGCGATTCTTCCTGCAGCAATTCTATCAGATGGTATCTGCATTATTGAAAATATTCCCGATATTTTAGACATATCAATATTAAAAAACATATTGAAAGAAATAGGAGCAAAAATAACGAGGATTAATGAAACATCCATTCAAATAGATGCCTCAGGTATAAATTCATTTACTGCAACAAATAAGGAAATAGGTCAGTTGCGAGCCTCATATTATTTAATGGGGGCACTTCTTGGGAGGTTTAAAAAATCAGTAGTCACATTCCCAGGAGGATGCGATTTTGGTGTACGACCTATTGACCAACATATAAAGGGATTTGAAGCATTAGGAGCTAAAGTTGAAATAGAGCATGGAAAAGTAATTATAAATGCAACTAAGCTAGTGGGAGCACCCGTTTATCTTGACGTTGTCAGCGTTGGCGCAACAATAAACATAATGCTTGCAGCAGTTAAGGCAGAAGGTGTGACAACAATAGAAAATGCAGCAAAGGAACCACATATAGTAGATCTTGCGAACTTTTTAAATGCCATGGGTGCAGATATAAAAGGGGCAGGAACAGATGTTATTAAAATAAAAGGGAAAAGTGAACTTAAAGGTGGACATACCTATACGATCATTCCCGATCAAATAGAAGCTGGAACATTTATGATTGCAGCAGCAGCAACAAAGGGAGATGTACTAGTTAAAAATATTATCCCAAAACATATGGAATCATTGACTGCTAAGCTACAGGAGATGAATGTAAGGGTTGATGCATATGATGATAGTATTCGAGTATCCTGTAAAGATAAAATTCAGAAGGTAAATATAAAAACACTTCCTTATCCGGGTTTTCCAACCGATCTCCAACCGCCTATCACCGCTTTATTGTGTAGAGCTGAGGGGACAAGTACTATTACAGAGGGCGTTTGGGATAACCGTTTTCAATATGTTGATGAGCTAAAAAGAATGGGTGCGAGGATCAAAGTAGAAGGACGTATGGCAGTCGTTGAGGGTCCTGTGCGTTTAAGTGGGGCACCAATTCGTGCTCTTGACTTAAGGGCGGGCGCAGCAGCGGTAATCGCAGGCTTGATGGGTCGAGGGGAAACGGCAATTTCTAATATTGAGTATATTGACAGAGGTTATGAAAAGCTCGATGAAAAATTAAAGGATCTTGGAGCGGAAATTAAACGCATGGGATAGACGCAATAGTCCCAAACAATACAAAAGATTAGAAGGGGTTAATATATGTTAACACTCGCAAGCTTGTATAGCGGCAGCAGTGGAAATGCTATATATGTTTCAAATGAAAATACAAAAGTCCTGGTTGATGCAGGCTTAAGCGGAAAAAAAATAGAACAAGCCATTTCATCAATCGGTGAAGATATTGGTAACATACAAGCAATTTTAATTAGCCACGAGCACAGCGACCATATTTTGGGGGCAGGTGTGTTAGCACGTAGATATGGTATTCCCATTTACGCAAATGAAAGGACTTGGGATGCAATGAGCTGTGCATTAAAGAAAATTAACTCTGAATGCATTCAGGTTTTTAATACAGGGGACACCTTTAATATAGGTGATTTAGAAATACAAGCATTTGAAATACCCCATGATGCAGTAGAGCCTGTGGGCTTTAATATTTCTTACAATTGTAAAAAGATAACCATTGCTACCGACATTGGACATTTGAGCGAATACTTACTTTCGTGCCTTGAAGGAAGTGATATGGTTTTAATTGAGTCAAACCATGATGTTGAAATGCTAAAGGTTGGTAGGTATCCATGGTCTTTAAAACAGCGTATTTTAGGGGATACAGGACATCTTTGCAATGAGATGGCAGCTGAGGTGGTATCCTATCTTGCAAAAAGGGGAACAAAAAAGTTTTTACTTGGACATCTAAGTCAAGAAAACAACTTTCCAGAGCTGGCATTTGAAACGGTGAAAAATGCACTTAGGGAAAGCTCCATCATAGCCGGGCAGGATGTATATCTTAGTGTCGCACGGCGTGACAGAGCAAGTGAACAAATAAGCGTATAAGAGTCCAGCGTTTAAAACACGCAATGAGCAGGGGTTTTAAGGGATATCTTGATGAAGAAATAGAGAGGCAATAGCTGTGCAAGTACAAATTATAGCGGTAGGCAAGCTTAAGGAAAAGTATTTAAAGGATGCTTGTTTAGAATATATAAAAAGAAATTCAAGGTTTTGCAAAATTAAAGTTATTGAGGTGCTTGAAGAAAAGGTGCCTGAAACTCTAACCGAATCAGAAAAAGAGCGAGTGCGCAAGAGGGAAGCTGAGCGCATAAAAGGTGCTTTACCTAAAAATACGTTCACTGTGGCTCTTGATTTAGAGGGCGAACAACCAGATTCAATAATGCTTTCAAAAAAAATGTCTGCATGGATGCTTGAAGGTAAAAGTAATATTTCCTTTATAATAGGAGGATCTATCGGTCTTGATAGGCAGCTAATCAAAGAAGCTTGGTACAGCCTTTGCCTTTCAAATCTAACCTTTCCTCATCAACTGACCCGTGTAATACTTTTAGAACAAATATATAGATGCTTTAAAATCATAAATAATGAAACATATCATAAGTAGCGCATAAAATAATAAATTCACTATTCCGTATATCCTGTGTATATTATCAAACATGCTTACAAAAAATAACCATTAAGCATTTGTTTTTGTGGAGGCCTTGTTTATGGGTGATAATAAAAAAAGACGTAAAAGGATATGGAGTATTGGTGGAGCAATTGCAGTTGTACTAGTAGCACTAATATCATACTATAGCATGCGTCCTGATACTTTGGCATATGAAAGAGTAAAAGCACAAACAGGAGACATCGTAACTTATTATTCATTTTCAGGCAATGTTGTATCTAAGCATCGTCAAACTATTATTGCAAAAACAATTACTCAAATAAATAAAATAAATGTTGAAGAAGGGGACCAAGTAAAACAAGAGGATGTATTGCTTGAAACCACTTTGGGCGACAAGATTAAGGCAAATATAGATGGGGAAGTGGCTACCATTAGTGTTGAGGAGAACAAACAGATAACGCCGGGCACGCCCCTCATGGAGATTGTTGATTATAGCAACCTAGAGGTTGTTTTTAAAGTAGATGAATATGATGTTGCAGAGCTTGAAGCTGGCAAGGAAGCAATTATCTATATCCCAGCCATTGATGAGCAATTCAGTGGCACAATTAGCGATATATCGAAGGAAGGACAGATAGCAAATGGTGTTACCTTTTATACTTCAACTATAGATGTTGTACAGAAGGGGAAAATGCGTGTTGGTATGTCGGCTGAGATTAAGCTATTAAGCAATAAGGCAGAGAATGTTGTGTTGATTCCAATGAATGCAATTCATTTTGACGAACGCAATATGGCCCATGTATTTAAAAATGGAGACAACAATTCAGTTATTAATCAAGAGGTCACGACAGGTATTAACGATGGTGTCTATGTTGAGATTAAAAGTGGTATCTCACCAGGGGAGGATATCTTGTATAAAGATGATTTAGCTTTTGACGATTTATTTTTCCCAGAAGGCGGAAGAAACATTAAGTTTAACTCTGAAGGTGACGGAAAATGAGCGAAGTTTTCATCATGGAAGGTATATGCAAAAGTTATTATACCGGATATGAAGAGTTGAAGGTTTTGAAGCATGTTAACTTAGAAGTAAACAAAGGTGAGTTTATATCCATTCTAGGTCCTTCAGGCTCGGGGAAATCAACACTAATGAATATAATAGGATGCCTTGATACTCCTACATCAGGTAAATATACTTTATCAGGAGTGGATATTTCTAAAATGGATGAAATAGAGCTTGCTAAAATACGCAATAAAGAAATTGGCTTTGTTTTTCAAAGTTTTTTTTTACTATCCAGATTAACTGCCTGGCAAAATGTTGAGCTACCATTAGTTTATTCAGGCATTGCCAAGAATAAACGCCAAGAGATGGCGGTAGAGATGCTTTATGAGGTGGGTTTATCAGATAAGATTAATAATCTACCCAATCAGCTATCTGGCGGTCAACAGCAGCGTGTAGCAATTGCTAGAGCACTTGTAACAGACCCCTCCATTCTTCTTGCAGACGAACCTACTGGCGCTTTGGATCAAAAAACAGGAATAAACATTATCAAATATTTCGAAAAGCTAAACAAAAAGGGTAAGACAATTGTTGTTATTACTCACGATATAAAAGTGGCCAGCTATGCAAACAGAACTTTTAATATACTTGACGGAAAGCTGTCAGAGCAGGGAAGGTTTTAAAATGTTCTTTGAAAGCATCAGAATGTCATTAAAAAACATTGTAAAAAACAAAATGAGATCAATACTAACAATGTTAGGCATTGTAATTGGAGTTGCTTCGATTATTGCATTGATTACAGTTGTCCAGGGAGCAACAAATAATATAAACAACGAGGTTATAGAGCTTGGTGGCAATAAGATATATATAAATGTTTTTGGTACTCCGCTAAAACAAGGTCTGACACAAAAAGATGTTGAACTTATAGATGCCTTGGACAACATTCGTGGTATTTCTCCCACCATCTCTGGTAAAGCTAGTGTGGTTTATGAAGACGGCTTAATAGAAGATATAACTATTGAGGGTAAAAATGAAGTATATTTTAAAGCAGATCCGGATTTGTTGAACTATGGCAGAGCTATAAATATTCTTGATTTGGAAAGTAAAAATCAAGTTGCGATAATTGGAGACAATTTAGTTAAGGAATTATTTTTTGGAGTAAACCCTATAGGCAAGAAACTTATTTTAAACGGTGTTGCTTATATAATCATAGGTACTTTTAAAGCATCCACAGGCTTTAGTTTGGGCTCAACTAATGATACAGTGGTAATACCATATACAACTGCATTGAGAAGTCTTGGTGTAAAAAGCATATCAACGCTTGATGCTTATCTTGATGATACTACTTTAGCGGATTATACAATTGTCGAGATTAAAGGGATTCTAAATCGTGCGTTTAACTACAATGAAGATGCATATAGCGTATACAATATGGGAGATATTATTGCCTCTTTCCAATCCATAATGTCAATGATGTCAACACTCCTTGTTGGTATTGCAGCTATATCCCTTGTTGTGGGCGGAATTGGTATTATGAATATGATGCTTGTATCAATAACTGAGCGTACAACAGAAATCGGTTTACGTAAAGCTTTGGGTGCGACACCGTTTGCCATTCGACTTCAATTTGTATTAGAGGCCATATTTCTTTCCTTAATTGGTGGTATTATAGGTTTAGTTCTAGGTATGATACTTGCATATGCATTAGCAAAGGTCATGGGCATAGTGGCTCCTGTTACGCTATCGACAAGTTTACTTGCAGTAGGGTTTTCGGCGTCTGTGGGGATAATTTTTGGGTATATGCCTGCAAGAAAGGCCAGTCAGCTAAATCCAATAGATGCCTTAAGAAGTCTATAATTTTAGCCCCGCACATCGCATTTTCAAACTATTGTGTGCAACATAAATACTGGGGCATTATAATCGAATTGGGTACTTCCAATTGTTTGCGTTTATTATTAGAATAGATATAACGGTATTGAGCATTATTGGGTGAGTTAAGAAATTTATTAGATGAGGTGATAGAAAACATGCAGGTAAATGGTCAAATAGATGGACTGAAAAAAGGCACGTTAGAGTCTTTAAACAATTTATACGACAATCGTTTTCCAAAGGATCAGGTAATGCCAGAAGAAATAATTTCTATTATGGCTGATGTAACCTCTTCGGCTAATCGTGAGGTTGCTGTCTTGATTGATAGAAAAGGCAATGTATTGGATGTGAGCGTTGGTGACAGCAATACCTCGGGTGTTAATTTGCCTGAAATAAGAAAGAAGGCAGGTGGGTTGTCGGGTATAAGATGCATTCACACGCATCCAAATGGCAAGAGTACTTTATCAGAGATGGATATAAGTACTTTAAAGCTATTACGTCTTGATATGATGATTGCCGTAGGTGTGTTAAATGGTAAAGTAATTGAAGCTTCTGCTGCAATATTGGAAGAGGATATGCAAAACACAAAAACATACGGACCTTTTGCTCCTTTTGATGACAGCTTAGATACGATAGCAGAAACAGTTAGAGAAATGGATGTACCTAAAAAGGAACTAAACATTGTTCGAGAAACCGAGGAGGAAAGAGCCATATTGATTGGCATTGAAGTACCGGATACTCCTGTTATTTCTGGAACAAGTGAGGCCGAGATATCGCTATTAGAGCTGGCGGAATTGGCAAAAACGGCTGGAGCAATGGTTGTGGATACAATATTGCAAAAAAGGCCATCGAAGGATTCAACCTATTTGATTGGAAAGGGTAAGCTTACTGAAGTTAGTAGAATAGTTCAAGCTAAGGAGATAGATCTTATTATTGTTGATGACGAGTTATCGGGATCACAGCTTAGAAATATTGAAGAGTTTACAAATACTAAAGTAGTAGATAGAACAGGGCTTATCTTAGACATATTTGGTCAAAGGGCGAAATCAAGAGAAGGAAGAGTGCAGGTTGAGCTTGCACAATTGAACTATGTAATGCCAAGATTACAAGGGTTAGGAACAGTCCTTTCAAGGCTTGGTGGTGGCATAGGCACAAGAGGACCTGGTGAAACCAAGCTTGAAACAGATAGGCGACATATAAGAAGGCGTATAGATTTTCTAAAAAAGCAGCTTGACGAAATTCAAAATCAAAGGCAAACTGTAAGGCGCGAAAGAGAAAAAAACAAGGTTCCAGTTGTTGCACTTGTTGGGTATACTAATGCAGGAAAATCAACGCTATTAAATGCATTATGCTCGGCTGACACCTTTGTTGAGGATAAGCTATTTGCAACGTTAGACACTACTACACGTAGGCTAGAGCTAGGTGATAATATAGCTGTCTTATTATCCGATACTGTCGGCTTTATCCGAAAACTACCCCACCATTTGGTGCAGGCGTTTAAGTCAACACTAGAGGAGGCCGTACTTGCAGATCTTCTTTTGATAGTGGTTGATGCAACTGATCCGTTTTCTATTGATCATATACGTGTTGTTAATGAAATTCTTTCCGATTTAGGTGCATCGGGCAATTCATCCATCTTGATCTGGAATAAGTGGGATATGGTAGATGATGATTTTCACACGCCCTATCTTAGAGATGAATACACACAAATCAATGTATCGGCATTGACCGGTCAGGGCTTTGAAGAACTAAAAGAGATAATGAGAAATAAGCTAAAACCTTCTACGGCGAAAGTGAGATTGCGAATTCCTTTTTCTGAGGGCTGGGTGTTACCATTCCTATATGAAAATGGCGTTGTGAACCAAGTGGATTATGAGGATGATGTTTCGGTAGTTGACGCAGAGGTTGACAGGAAGTGTATTGGACAAATACAAAAGTTTGTTGATGATGCATATTTGGCAAAATAGAAGAATTATTGCAAAAGCCTTATAAAACAGGGTAAAGATAAGTTGGAGCAGAAACTGCTTCTGATAGTACTTTGTGCTCAATATAATGGTTCAAATATGGAGGTAGTTAGTTATGCAAGAATTTATGTCAAGTGATTTATTTTCATGGGCAATCCTTCCTCTTTTAATAGTACTAGCACGCATAATTGATGTCACATTGGGAACATTGCGAATTATATTCGTTTCAAGAGGGGATCGTACTATCGCACCAATCCTTGGGTTTTTTGAAACACTCATTTGGATTGTTGTGATAAGTCAGCTTATGCAAAATCTAAATAATCCGCTGACATACTTTGCATATGCTTTAGGCTTTGCATTGGGTAATTATATTGGAATCAGGGCGGAGGACAAACTTGCGATGGGTCATTTGGTTGTTCGTCTTTTCGTAACAAAGGGCGAAGATGAGCTTATGAAAAAAATTATTGATGCAGGCTTTGGAGTGACAGCTATAAAAGGAAAGGGTGCTACCAACGAAGTTACAGTCCTGTATTCGCTAATTAAAAGAAAAAGTGTTGATTCCTTTCTTGAAATTATTAATGTAAGTGAAGAAAAGATTTTCTATTCAGTGGAATCAGCCAAAGAGGCTCATTTAGGCATCTATCCGTTATCCGCTAGCAATATGTCAAACCAGCGAAGGGAGATAATACGTAAACTAGTAGGTGGATTTAGAAAAGGAAAATGACCTTTACAAATATAAGATTAACCTATAAAATATACAATATATAGACAAGATGATTATGAAAACTACAATATGTTGGGGGTAAAGGTATGAAACTGACAGAAAATGCACTAACGGTACTAGAGAGAAGATATTTAGCAAAAGATGAGAACGGTGAGTTAATTGAAACTCCAGAGCTAATGTTCAGACGCGTTGCGAAAACTGTTGCTATGGCTGATAAAGATTATGTAGATAAAAAGGAGCTTTCAGCTATAGAAGAAAAATTTTATAACCTGATGACACAGCTTTATTTTTTGCCTAATTCTCCTACACTTATGAATGCTGGAAGACCTTTAGGACAGCTTAGTGCCTGCTTTGTATTACCCATTGAAGATAGCATGGAGGGAATTTTTGACAGTGTTAAAAATGCTGCGCTTATACATAAAAGTGGAGGCGGAACGGGTTTTAGTTTTTCAAGACTAAGATCAAAGGGTTCATCTGTAAATTCAACAGGTGGTGTGGCAAGCGGACCGGTAAGTTTTATGAAGGTTTTCAATGCTGCAACAGAGGCTGTAAAACAGGGTGGAACGCGCAGAGGTGCTAACATGGGTATTTTGCGTGTAGATCATCCAGACATTCTTGAATTTATAACTAGCAAACAAGATAATAGCGATATTACCAATTTCAATATTAGCGTTGGAATAACAGAAGCCTTTATGAAGGCAGTTGAAGAGGGTAGTGATTACGACCTAATAGAGCCAAGCACAAAGAAAAAGGTGGGTACTCTAAATGCTCCTGAAATTTTCAATATGATGGTTGAAATGGCATGGAGAAATGGAGAGCCTGGCATAGTTTTTCTAGACAGATTAAATACGGACAACATAACCCCTGAGCTTGGTGAAATAGAAAGTACTAACCCGTGTGGCGAGCAGCCTCTGTTGCCGTATGAGGCATGCAACCTTGGTTCAATAAATTTAAGCTTATTGCTTAAAGAAAAAGACGATGGCATAGAAATAGATTTTGGCAAGTTAAAAGAAATTGTGCATGATGCAGTACATTTTTTGGACAATGTTATTGATGTAAATAAATATCCGTTACCAGAGATAGATAAGATGACTCGTGGCACAAGAAAAATTGGCTTAGGGGTCATGGGTTGGGCAGATATGCTATTGAAGCTTAAGATTCCATATGATTCTGACCAGGCCATTAGCCTTGCAGAAGAGGTTATGGGTTTTATTCAGGCAGAGGCTTGTGAAAAATCAAAAGAAATTGCAAAGGTTAAGGGTGTATTCCCTTATTATGATAAGAGTATTTTCAAAGAGCAGAAAATACAGATTAGAAATGCCACCACTACGACCATAGCGCCAACAGGGACATTGAGTATTATTGCAGGTGTTTCAAGTGGTGTAGAGCCTCTTTTTGCCATTTCTTTTATTAAAAATGTTATGGATAATGATGAGCTTGTCGAAACCAACCCTATTTTTGAGAATATTGCAAAGCAAGAGGGCTTCTACTCAGAAGAATTAATGAAGAAAATAGCCAAAAGCGGAGGCTTACATGATATTGATGAAGTTCCTGAGCACATACATAAAACTTTTGTTACAGCACACGACATTACTCCCGAATGGCATATAAAAATGCAATCTGCATTTCAAAAACATACTGACAATGCTGTTTCTAAAACTGTTAATCTACGTAATGAAGCAACAGTTGAGGACGTAAAAGAAGTATTTATAGCGGCATATAAAACAGGATGTAAGGGTGTAACAATATATCGTGATGGAAGCAGGGGCTCACAGGTACTAAATATAGGCAAGGTAAATGATGGTGGGGAAGCCGATCAAGGAAGATTAAGCATTACGCCAAGGCCACGCCCCGACATTACAAACGGTTTTACGGAAAAGGTAAAGACAGGCTGTGGAAACCTATATATTACTGTTAATTATGACGAGAATGGAATTTGTGAAGTTTTCACAAATACTGGACGTGCCGGGGGATGTCCATCACAGTCAGAAGCCACTGCACGTCTTGTATCAATTGCGCTACGTTCAGGGATGGATGCAGAGTCAATTATAGAACAGATGAAAGGAATTCGTTGTCCTTCCACCATACGCCAGCGTGGCATGAAGGTTTTGTCCTGTCCTGATGCAATCGGGCGCTTAATTGAAAAGGTTATGATTCACCAAAATGGAAATGGGAAGTCAATAAAGGAAGGTAAATTTGAATTAAAGAATCCATCTCCACAAAGCACTCAACAGGCTTTGATTGACCCAATAAAAAAACCAGGAATAAAGGGCGAGCGAGATAAATCAAATTACGACGGTGATAATTGCTGTCCTGAATGTGGTGAAGCGTTGGAGCATGAAGGTGGATGTAAAATGTGCCGTAGCTGTGGATACTCGAAATGCGGATAAAAGTCTTTGCATGATGAAACTTCGCAAGCGACAAAAAGCATTAGATGTCCCTAAGGAAGATTGGAAGGGCGCTTTTGATAAGCTCCTCTCCATAACGCACAAAGGCGCCGGAAGATAGGTGGTTCTCATTGCACTTGTAAGTCACAAAACGAAAGCTAGGATAAGGGTTGTCAAATCACCCTTATCCTATTTTAAATTAACTTAATCTATCACCTTAGAAAGAGTATCCCTTTTGTGATTTAGCTCAGTAGGGGAGGATCATAAAGTTGATATCATCACCAATAGCACTTTCAAAGAAGTAGCTTAATCGGATACTTTAATATCCCCACTTATAGAGCTGAGAATTAATTCGCTTCCCTGGTTTCCATAGGTATAGGTGCCAGTTTTCAAATTTCTTTGGTGTACATCGTTATAG
>DASRMZ010000006.1:0-2466 GCA_035647675.1 Thermoclostridium sp.
CATTACAGACTTCATGCAATATCAGCGGGCATTTAGGGGCCACCTAGAGGACCACCTAGACCCGAACATGGAACCTCATGACAAGATTATAATCATCCAAGAAGATTTTAAGGCAGTAGGTAAGGACTTAGATCGTCGAGAAGCATACAAATATATTGACGCCATTTATGATTACACGGATAAAGAATATGAAAATATTCGACGAGCACAACTGGCTGAATTGCAGGGTAAGCCCATTGAAGATGCTCGCCTAAAAGAAAAAATAGATCTAATAGATGAGTATATTGCAAGTGTTCCTCTATACCCAAACGATGTCCCCTTATATAGAGGGTTCGGCTCTAGGAACCCTGATAACCTACAGGCTTTTGAAGAAGCTTATGTAAATGGAGAAATTATTAGTATGTCCGGTATATCATCTTGGACGTCCAGGGAAAGGACGGCGCAAAATTTTCTTACAGGTAAAAACCATGTAGCGTTATTTGAACTCGTAAGTAATAAGACCGGGGTGTCCGTAAAACATCTATCTGGATATCCTGGGGAGGATGAAGTTTTGTTTGGTACTAATGCGACATACCGAATTATAGGAAAGTCCGAAGTAGATGTAAGAAGAAGGGGTGTAGTAACTGTTTATAAAATAGAGGAAGTGATTTAAGCCCATGAAAATTAAAAAAATAATTGAGGATTCAAATCCAAATAAATTCACAGGCGCGGTTACCATTTTAGAAATATCCTGCTATTCCTGCAAGCACTATAATAAAGACCTAACCTGTAAAGCCTTCCCAAATAGAATTCCAATTGAAATTCTTAGAGGAAAGCATGATCATAGAACACCTTTTGAGGGAGATGGCGGTATTCAGTACGAACAGAAAGATTAGGTTTATATATTAAGGAGGAAGAGCCAGATGCTCATTGAGAAAATTAACTTACAGCTATTTGCGGAAGATCCAGCACCAGCAGACTCAAATCCGCCCGCAGAACCATCAAAAACGACACCAGCTACTCCACCCCCAGCTGAACCCAAGTTGTTTAGCGAGGACTATGTTAAAAGTCTTAGGAGTGAGGCGGCGGAGAACAGGGTAAAGGCAAAACAGTTAAGAGAAGCAGTTGAAAGTATTTTTGGTATTGAACTTGATGGAGACATTACCGAAGCCCTTACAAAGATTAAGTCTGGGTATGAAACCAAGCTAACCGAAACACAAAAATCAGTAAGGGCATTGCATTTAAATACAGAGGCCACAAAGTTGCAGGCGGAATTGGGCATTATTGACCTAGACGCCGCAATGAAGTTGGCAGACCTATCCAAAGTACAGATTGCGGAGGATGGGAAGGTTGAAGGAGTGAAAGAAGCCCTTGAAGCTGTGCTAGAAGCAAAGCCTTATCTAAAAGGGCAACCAACCCCCACAAGACCGATTGGTGGAAATCCGCTTAGAGGGACGGAAGCCCAACCGGACGGAGTGGCAGAGGCTTTGGCTAGAGCTAAGGCCAAGAACAAACAGGGAAGTCTGGCGAATGATCCTTGGGCAAATGCAACCGGACAGGTGGGACAGGCAGGCCTTGACCCCGATGTTTTAGGTGAGGCAATTGCAAAGGCATTGCAGGGACTTACCAAACAGAAGTAAATTAAAACGAGAATGAGGTGAAATGAATGGGTTACAATTTAGAACTTAGAACTACCAAAGTCGGTGGCGAACTCAATATCTTTGATTCTGGCCAAGTGCGCTGGATCACTGGTGGCGTTACCATTGACCACACAACTGTAGCACCAGTGGATGGAAAAAGAATCCTTCCTGCGGGCATGCCCATTGGTAAAATTACAGCAAGTGGAAAATATGGGCCTTATCACCCTGCTGTGACAGGAGTGAAGGCTGTCGGCGAAGTCAAAGTGGACGGTGTTACTGCAAAGATCGAAGGGGAAAAGTCTGCTGCTTATAATGGCGTTGAAGTCAAGTTTGTAGTTGGGGCAGAGGCAGGCGGAGCCTGGGCAGAGAATGTACTGACTCTCACCCTCGTAGCTGCAACAAACTACGGAAAAACAGAATTGGAAAGCCTGATTGCCGCAGCTACCACTGGGGCTCCAACTGGTGTGGATGTGAGCAAGATTGCAGTAACCATTGCCAGTGCTAAGAGCGGTACAAATTGGGCAGCCGCCGGAAAGATTGTCCTTGCAGGCGGCATTGCCGATGTTAGTGCTGCTGATGATGGTAGACAAAACGCTGCTTTAATGATTGCTGAAGAAGTAGATGTCACCGAGGGGGATAAAGTAATTACGGCTTTCGACTGGGCTAGAGTGATTAGTGCAAGAATCCCAGTTAGTGTAACAAGCGGGCTAAAAGCTGATTTAACTAACATCACGTTTGTATAATCAATTAAAATAGCGAAGGGGTGAAAATATGCCTAGTAAAGTATTAGAATTATTTAGTCGCAAAGCAACTCTTGCCTATGCAAGAGCCAGAACGGTAGAGGGAA
>DASRMZ010000007.1:0-2615 GCA_035647675.1 Thermoclostridium sp.
CAAATAGTTTTTCTATGGAGATAAATAGACAAGTAAATCCAGGAACACCTAGAGGTGGGGGAAATGTAAAAGGTGAAGATATTAAAAAGATATCTCAAACAGATAGTATAGACTCCTATGTAAAAAGAATAAACAGTGTTGCAGATTTAGTTGATTATGATATTATTGAAACTCAAGAGACTCTTGCGAATCAATCACCTGAAAGAGCAAAGAATTTTAAAAGAACAGTTATGTTAACTGGGGTCAACGACTCATCAAAAGAAATAAAATTTGTATCAGAAGCATATAAATTAGTAGAAGGAAAGCATTTAGAAAATGAAGATAAAAATAAAATCTTAATGCATAAAGATTTAGCTGAAAAAAATAATCTTAAAGTTGGAGATAAGATAAAAATAAAATCTAATTTATTTGATGCTGATAATGAGAAAGGTGCAGATGAAACAGTAGAAGTAGAAATTAAAGGTCTATTCGATGGGCATAATAGAGGTGGTGTAAGTGCAGCACAAGAACTATACGAAAATACATTAATCACTGATGTTCATACAGCTGCTAAAGTTTATGGTAATACAGAAGATACAGCTGTATACCAAGATGCAACATTCTTTGTAAAAGGTGATAAGAATCTTGATAGTGTAATAAAAGATCTTGGGAAATTAGATATAAATTGGAGAGAATATCATTTGATTAAAAGTTCATCAAATTACCCTGCATTACAACAATCTATATCAGGTATCTACTCAATTTCAAATAAATTATTTGTTGGCTCATTAATATTT
This sequence comes from Thermoclostridium sp., assembly GCA_035647675.1. Classification (GTDB taxonomy): domain Bacteria; phylum Bacillota; class Clostridia; order DSM-8532; family DSM-8532; genus Thermoclostridium. The sequence continues at coordinate 777 of DASRMZ010000007.1, forward strand.
GCAGGAGTTGTAGTTTCATTATTATTATTCTTATGGATGAATGCTAGAAAGAAAGAAATAGCAGTATTACTATCATTAGGTATATCAAAATTAGAAATTTTTGGTCAATTCCTAATTGAGATGGTATTTATATCAATCCCCGCATTCATTGGTTCTTATTTCTTAGCTCAATATACAGCTGATAAGCTTGGGAATAATATATTGAATAAGGTTACTGGTGATATAGCTAAACAAATAGCTAGACAATCTGCATCTAGTCAATTAGGTGGCGGGGCAGAAGCTGAAGGGTTCAACAAGACTTTATCAAGTTTAGATATAAATGTATCACCTAAATTTATAGTTTATGTAATTATATTTATGAGTATAGTACTTCTTGTATCATTGATTATTTCTTCATTCAATATATTAAGAAGGAATCCAAAAGAATTATTAATTGACAATAATTAAAACTTTCGGTGCTCTTAGCACCGAAAGTTTTTGACTTTCAAATATCAAATAATATGCTATATAATAGGGTATACATACATAGGGAGTAAATCATCTCCCTAATATGACTTCAAACATCGATATACCAGGCATTACAGCATCGTTCATAGTATAATAGATGCAAGTGTAACGCTGTTAAATGGCTAAAACCCTTGCACTTGTAGGAGAGCATATGCATCCAAGAAGTAAACAGATCGCCTTTCATGACTTTGAAGAGGGCTTTATTGGATCCAGGATATTCAAAGATAACCGGTGGGTAAAATTGGCTAAAATCATGCCGTGGGACTTAATCGATAGCTACTACAACGAAGGTTTAGGCGGTAGTCAGATTGGTCAACCCGCCATCAGTAGCCGTATGGCTTTTGCAGCCTTGTTCATCCAACGAGAGAAAAACTTATCCCAAGAAGAAACCATGGCTGAGATCGCGGAGAATGCACACTGCCAATTCTTCATGGGTTTACCTGAGTTTACGAATCAAGCGCCCTTCCATGCGAGTAACTTAAGCCGATTACAAAAACGCTTCTCCAGTGAAGCATTGGCTGCCATCAATGAAGCGATTATTCAAGCAGCAAAAGAAGACGAGGATGACGAACCACCTTCAAGCCCTTCTGCTGGAGCAAGCTCAGAAGGATCTGAAACAAGCGAAGAGCCAAAGAATCAAGGCACGTTGATTCTAGATGCGACTTGTATCCCTGCAGACATCCATTACCCTACAGATGTCCGTTTACTCCATAAAGCCCGAGAGCAATCCGAACAGATCATTGATGCCATGTATCCTCAGACAAAGCTGGAGAAGAAACCACGTACCTATCGCAAGAACGCTCGTAAAGACTTCTTACGCTTAGCTAGAGCCAAACGCCCTGGCAGAAAAGCAATTCGCACTGCCATCCGTCTACAATTGCAGTACCTACGCCGTAATCTCCAGTACATCAGCGAGATGAGCAGCCAGTGTACATTAAGCGAGAAGCATACTCACCTACTCACAACGATCCAAACGATCTACACACAACAACTTGAGATGTTTGAGCTTCGGAAACATAGCTGTGAAGGACGCATCGTGAGTGTCAGTCAGCCCTGGGTGAGACCGATCGTACGAGGCAAGGCAGCCAAAGCAACAGAGTTTGGAGCAAAAGTAGCGGCTAGTGTTGAAGATGGCTATGTACGCTGTGACCACTTCTCGTTTGACGCCTTCAATGAAGCAACAAGCTTCCAAGCCAGTATCCATGCCTACCATGAGCGCCATGGCTGCTATCCTGAACGGGTGCTGGTCGACAAGATTTACCGCAACCGTGATAACCTCGCTTTTTGTAAAGCACACAAGATCAAAATGAGTGGACCTGCTCTGGGTAGACC
>DASRMZ010000008.1:0-2092 GCA_035647675.1 Thermoclostridium sp.
GAATGGTAGAGTATATGACCCATTAACGAGCCAGTTCCTAAGCCCAGACCCCTATATCCAGGCACCCGATAACTGGCTTAATTACAACAGATACTCATATTGCTACAATAACCCACTCAAGTATACGGATCCGGATGGAGAGTTATTTTGGGCGGCCTTGCCTTTGATAGTGAAAACTGGAATTGGAATAGGTGCAGGAGTTGGGGCCTATACCGGTTATAAAATTGGAGAAGCCAATGGAGCATCAGGGTTAGGGATGGCAGGATATATGTTAGGGGGTACTATGATAGGAGGTTTCTCAGGTTATTTAGGTGTGACCATAGCTGCAGGAGGAGGTTTTATGGCCAACACAGGAGCAATAATGATGAGCTCTTATACAAATTCTATGGGAATAACAACTCTTAGTGGTGGGCAGATGACTCCAAGTATCAGCTTTGGAGTTGCTTCGTTTAATTTTGGTACTGGTGAGTTTGGCTATTTAGGTAAGAAGGGCAATTCAGCTTTAGAAAATATTGGATACGGCTTTGGCGCTTTGGCCAATGCCTCTGATTTGGTTTCCTTTTTCAGTAGTGGTGGTATCAATGCTGATTTAATCGTAGAAAAGAAAGACGCTATTAGTCATTCCGCTTTGGTAAATGACTCAGAAGGTATCAACGTATCAGTGGGACCCTATCGTGAATTAGGCGAAGGAATTGATATGGATGCATTAAAGAGTGGCACAGGCACTTTCAAAGAACTTTCAAGAACAATGAAAGGCAAAATTTGGGAAAATCACGCCACAGATGGACACGGTTGGAAACTTCCTGTTAACAATGTCAGCAAAAAGATTTTATCTGATATGTCAAGCAATCTGCAAACGAAAATGAACAATCAAACGTTAATGTGGAATTTGCTCGGAAAAAGTTGTGTTGGTTACACTGCAAAAGCCCTTTGGTCTGTTGGAGTTCCAAATTTAGGCGGAATACACCCTTATTGGTTGCAACTTCAAATGATAACAAGACAAATGGGAATTTATTCAAGTCCATATTTATATCAACTTCCATAACATTAAAGAATATGAACAGATTATTAGTAATAGTATGTTTGGAAATGTTTGTGTTCAGTTGTTCCCCTATTCATAAATGTAACTCAAATGATATAATGGAACATACGAATAAAGTAGCAAACTCATTGCTGAATGAAACAGAGGGCAAATATCTCAATAGAATTTTTGAAACTTCTCGAAAAGATTTTGATTTTATAAATAAAAAAATCGGATTTCTTACAGGAAGTTCAGGTACAATACAAAGTAGCAAAGAACATTACTTTGATATGCAAGAACAACATTCAACTAATGAAAATTCTCCCTGCGACAATGGCACTTTATACATATTCAATGCTTCTCAAAAAGGAGAATTAGGCGGTTATGATGCGGCAATTGTGTATTGGAGTAAGTTCTTAATACCAGTTGAAAAGGTAGTTAAAAGTCTGAAAGAAAAACATTAAAACCGTTTCAAAATTGAAGAAGCCTCAGGAAACTAGGACTTTTTCGTTATAATGCCGCAACATTTTTCTGAAAGAAATCCTTAAACTTATTTTTGGTGAATATGGTATCAATTGTTTTAATAATTATAGCATATTTTTTGCTTCAAAACGGATACTTAATAGTTGTGCCATAATAATATGAACCTGATTCAATTAAAAAAGACCTTAAAGGTGAAATTACAACCGTTGAGAAGGCGTGTTTAGATTGTGCATCCTTGAAAGTTATTCAGGATGAAATACAAAAAACAAATGGATAGTTGACTTTAGTGAACGAGGAACAACATTGGAAGAATAAGTATTTACTCAAGAAAGCTATGCTTGTGAGTATTTAAATGAAATGATAGATAGAGCTCTATAAGAGTAGAAACCCGAGCTAGCTGGGTTTTTTGCCTATAAAGCAGTAACCGTATCAAATGTCCATTCTATCCATATTCAATACGGTGTGGACGATGAGCGTATAATTAGCAGATACACAACAAATTTTAATCTTGATATGGTGCGTGTCTATGCCGGTGGAGATTATGAAGTTTTGAAGAGATCTGACGGTAGTAATTTGAAAATTCATTAC
>DASRMZ010000009.1:0-51679 GCA_035647675.1 Thermoclostridium sp.
TCTCCAGCCTCAGCGTAATCAAGAATTTTACGGAACATTTCTATTCCAGTAACAGCAACTTTTTTACCGCCATCAGACAATCCAACAATTTCAACTTCTTCACCAGAATTTAGTTGACCACGCTCAACTCTACCTGTAGCAACTGTTCCACGACCTGTGATTGTGAAAACGTCCTCAACAGGCATAAGGAATGGAAGGTCAGCCTTACGCTCTGGGTCTGGAATGTAGCTGTCAACAGCATCCATAAGCTCAAAGATTGGCTTAAGTTCAGGAGCGCTAGTATCTGTGCCTGTATACTCAAGTGCTTTAAGAGCAGAACCCTTAATAATTGGTGTGTCATCACCTGGGAACTCGTACTCATCAAGAGTTTCACGAATTTCCATTTCAACAAGCTCAAGAAGCTCTTCGTCATCAACTTGGTCAACCTTGTTCATAAATACAATGATGTATGGAACGCCAACCTGACGAGCAAGAAGCAAGTGCTCTTTTGTTTGAGCCATTGGGCCATCTGTTGAAGCTATAACAAGAATAGCACCGTCCATCTGAGCAGCACCGGTAATCATATTTTTGATGTAGTCGGCGTGACCAGGGCAGTCAACGTGAGCATAGTGACGGTTTTCTGTCTCATACTCAACGTGGGAGGTATTAATGGTTATTCCTCTCTCCTTCTCTTCTGGAGCAGAGTCAATCTGTTCATATGACTGAAGTGTTATATTTTCGTCACCTAATGACAAGACTTTTGTAATTGCAGCAGTTAATGTGGTTTTACCATGGTCAACGTGACCAATAGTTCCAATATTTACATGGGGTTTTGTTCTTTCGAATTTAGCTTTTGCCATCGAAATTCTCCTCCTTAATACAGTTTTATAACTGTTGATAATTATATTATTTATTAGCTCAAATTTCAATAATGTTTTACAGCCTATTAAATATACTATAACATTTTAGTTCTTTCTGTCAATATTTTGGCAATTTCTATCTCTGTGGGCTGTCACCATGTACCATTTTCTCTTGAATATTCTTTGGAATCTCGGCATAGTGATCAAATTGCATTGAGTAAACTGCCCTTCCCTGTGAATTTGAGCGAAGATCCGTTGCATAACCGAACATTTCGCTTAAAGGTACAAAGGATGAGACAATTTGAGCACCTGAACGAGCTTCCATACCATCGATACGTCCACGGCGAGAGTTTAAATCACCAATTACATCACCCATATATTCTTCAGGTGTAGTAACCTCCACCTTCATAACTGGTTCTAATAGAACCGGTTCTGCTTTTTTCATGGCCTCTTTAAATGCCATTGATCCGGCAATTTTGAAAGCCATCTCAGACGAGTCAACATCATGGTATGAACCATCAAACAGTTTAACCTTAATATCAATTACTTGATATCCGGAAATAATACCTGTATTCATGGCATCTCTTATACCAGCATCTACAGCCGGGATGTATTCCCTTGGGATTACACCACCAACAATAGCGTTTATAAACTCATATTCACCAGTCTCAATGGGTTCAATTTCAATCCAGCAATGGCCATATTGCCCACGGCCACCAGACTGTCGTATGAACTTTCCTTCGGCCTTTGCTGCCTTGCGTATGGTTTCCTTGTAGGAAACCTGTGGCTTACCAACATTAGCTTCTACCTTAAACTCACGCAACAGACGATCAACTATTATCTCAAGATGCAACTCGCCCATTCCTGCTATAATAGTTTGGCCAGTCTCATGGTTTGTAGAAACTCTGAAGGTTGGATCCTCTTCTGCAAGCTTCTGCAACGCAACAGCCATCTTTTCCTGACCTACTTTTGTCTTAGGCTCAATGGCAACATTGATAACAGGTTCAGGAAATTCCATTGACTCCAATATGATTGGATGCTCCTCATCACAAAGCGTATCACCAGTGGTTGTAAACTTTAGCCCTACTGCCGCTGCAATATCACCAGCATAGGCTGTAGATACTTCCTGACGATGGTTTGCGTGCATCTGAAGTATTCTTCCTATACGCTCACGTTTACCCTTTGTGGAATTTAGCACATATGAACCTGACTTCATTTTTCCAGAGTATACACGGAAAAACGCCAGCTTCCCAACATATGGGTCTGTTACTATTTTAAAAGCTAGAGCCGACAAAGGTTCATTGTCATCAGAATGCCTTACAATCTCTTCATGTTCATCTTCCTCATCATCAGGATGTAGTCCTGTAATGGGAGGAACATCAAGAGGTGATGGCATATATTCGACAATACAATCCAATAACTTTTGTACTCCCTTGTTCTTGTAGGACGAGCCGCAGGTAACCGGAACCATGTCAACATTTAATGTCGCCTTACGAATGGCTTGCTTGAGCTGTTCTTTCGGAATCTCTTCACCTTCGAGGTACATCTCCATTAACTCGTCATCATGATCAGCTACGGCTTCTAGCAGTTTTACATGATGCTCGTCAGCTAACTCCTTCATATTCTCTGGAATATCTCCTTCGTCAAGCTGAACACCTAAATCATCTCTATAAAAATAGGCTTTCATTTCAACTAAATCAATAATCCCTTCGAAATGATCTTCTTTACCAATGGGTAATTGAATTGGAATAGCATTGGCCCTTAAGCGATCCCTCATCATTTGAATGCAGTTAAAAAAGTCTGCACCCATTATATCCATTTTATTTACATAAGCCATTCTAGGAACTCGATATTTATCAGCTTGGCGCCATACTGTCTCAGACTGGGGTTCAACACCGCCTTTAGCGCAAAATAGAGTAAGAGATCCATCAAGCACACGCAAGGATCGTTCAACTTCAACTGTAAAGTCAACGTGACCTGGTGTATCTATAATGTTTACCCTAACATCCTTCCAAAAAGCAGTGGTCGCTGCTGAAGTAATTGTTATACCTCTTTCCTGTTCTTGTTCCATCCAGTCCATTGTAGCAGCGCCTTCATGCGTTTCTCCAAGCTTATGAACCCTTCCGGTGTAAAACAGAATTCTTTCGGTGGTTGTTGTTTTTCCAGCATCAATATGTGCCATTATACCGATATTCCTTGTTTTCTCCAGATTATATTCCCGGGGCATCTAAGTCCTCCTCCTAAAGTGTTTGAATACAGATTACCATCTGTAATGTGCAAATGCTTTATTTGCTTCTGCCATTTTATGTGTGTCATCTTTTTTCTTTACTGCATTGCCGGTGTTATTTGAAGCATCCATAATCTCTCCGGCAAGTCTTTGGCTCATGGTGCGCTCGCCTCTTTGGCGAGTATAGCTCGTTAACCAGCGTAGCCCTAGTGCTTGCTTTCTTTCAGGGCGAACTTCCATCGGTACTTGGTATGTTGCACCACCAACTCTTCTAGCCTTTACCTCAAGTACCGGCATTATGTTGTTGAGTGCTTGCTCAAATACTTCAAGGGGATCTTTCCCTGATCTTTCCTTGATTAAGTTAAACGCATCATAAACTATTCTTTGCGCAACTCCCTTTTTGCCATCTAGCATTATGTTATTGATAAGCTTTGTAACAACCTTATCATTATATAATGGATCTGGCAAAATATCCCTTTTGGGCACATATCCTCTTCTTGGCACTTTCTTCCCTCCTTTTCATGATAACTGACAGTTATATCTGCCGTATCACAGGTACTCGACCCGCAAATGCGGTCCGTCAGCGCTCGTTAAGTTGCTCAAATACTTATATATATGAAACAACGTACAAAAACGCTGTAGCATCCTGTTTTAAATTTTCAATCCTTCAAACCATAGTACTTTACTATTTCTTTGGTCTTTTTGCACCATATTTGGAGCGCCCTTGCATTCTATTGGCAACACCAGCTGTATCAAGAGTTCCCCTTACAATATGGTAACGCACGCCTGGGAGATCCTTTACACGTCCACCACGGATTAGTACCACGCTATGTTCCTGCAAATTGTGTCCGATACCTGGTATATACGCAGATACCTCAATCTGATTTGACAAACGTACTCTGGCAACCTTTCGGAGAGCAGAGTTTGGTTTTTTTGGTGTAACTGTCCTAACAACTGTGCAAACACCACGCTTCTGTGGACTCTTAATCTCGGTTGACTGCTTCTTCAAGGAATTCATTCCGTAATGAAGAGCAGGTGAATCGGACTTTTTCGTTAACTTCTTTCTTCCTTTTCTCACCAGTTGGTTAAACGTTGGCATTCATTTTTCACCTCCTTTAAATTATTATCTATATTATACCACCTTAATATGGTGGGATACATGACTATTTTATATTCTCAATCCTTTAGTATAGCCGCTACTGCAGTTCCTACATCAATACCGCATTTTCTACCCAATATTTTCATGCTTTCAACACTGCAAATTTCAATTTTTTTGTCATTGGAAAGTGCAATAATCTTTGCTGTCAAGCTCTGATCAGCGTCACTTGCAACATAAACCACCCTAACTTCATCGGCTTCCAATGCCCTCACAGTCTGCTTTAACCCAACAGTTTTACTATTGTTCTTTAAATCATCCAGCACTACTACATTTCCCTCCAGTTAATAGAGCATTATGTAATGTTATATATTTTTATTGCGCCATAATGTAAATTTATGCAGCTATAATTTAGCTGCATAAGTCTGCTTTAAGCAGAAAAGCTATAAAATCAGCTTCTTATTGACTAATATAACAGATATATCCTAATCGCACAAAAACAGCATGTTACTACATGCTGAATTTACTACTTGCTGCATTTAATACTGGAACATTGTATCACCGTACGCTTATCTTTGTCAAGGAATTTTGGCTAAGTAAGTGATGCGGCAGGTTACAGGGTTGCTGTTCACAGGTAACTGGTGATATAAAGCTGTGAAATATAAGAAAACATTAGCGAAATGAAGAGTAGTTTTCGTTATTACACAACTATATCCCAAAATGCAAAGGGAATGAACAGTAGCTTTGCAATACAAAATTCGCCACCTATTATGACGGTTGGTTTAATTAATTTTGCATGTGACACAGTTATTATATGCTCTCCGATAGGTTTGCCCAACTATCATACAATCCATCCATCTTTTCTACTAATTTCTCTCTTTCCTTCATAAGCTCCTGCAGTCTTTCATAATCACTTGCTGCATTCTCCATTTTGCTGTCAATGTCCTTAATCGCTAATTCATAGTCTGCTATATCTCGTTCAAGCGCCCTTAGTTTTTTTTCAATATCCTTAGGGTTAACTGTCTTTCTTCTAACTTGCTTGATTTTCTTTACTTGTTTTTTTTCATCGGCATTTATACCATCCTGCGTCTGCTTCCATACTCTATACTCATGGTATGTACCTTTATAATCAAATATTTTGCCCTCTTTTAAATCCCATATTCGTGTAGCAAATCGCTTTATAAAATAGCGGTCATGGGAAACAAAAAGCAGAGTTCCGCCAAAGGATTCTAGAGTCCGTTCAATCCATTCTCGCGAAGCAATATCAAGGTGGTTGGTGGGCTCATCAAGTATTAAAAGATTAATCTCTTGTTGCATTAATAGGAAAAGCTTAAGCCGACTTTTTTCACCACCCGATAAAGCCGAAACTTTTTTAAACACCTCTTCCCCTGTAAATTGGAATGCTGCCAGGCGGTTTCTTGCAGTATCCTCGCTCCACTCCATTTCATATCTGACGCTCTCAAGCATTGTTAATTCAGGTCTTTCAAAATGCACAATTTGAGGAAGAAAAGCATATTCCACACTTCTGCCAATTCTAACATCACCGCTGTCGGGCTGTATATTATTGCCTATAACATTCAAAAGTGTTGTTTTCCCACATCCATTAGGCCCTATCAGTCCTATACGATCTCCTTTTCTTGCAGTTAGAGTAATCTCGTCAAGGATTTTTCTGTGCCCAAAGCTTTTGCTGACGCTGCGTAGTATTATAAAATCTTTTCCTGAGAACTCTATTTCTTTAAATTTAGCCTTCATATTATTCTCAAGAAACGGTCTTTCGGTTTTTTCTAACCGTTCAATTCTCTTTTCCATCGCAAAGGCTCTTCTATGCATACTTTTGCTATCTGCACGGCTTGCCCAATCATGCATCCTTTTTGCTGCTGATTCTAATTGCTGTATTTTCCTTTTCTCCTGCTCATATGAAGCCAACTGCTGTTGATAGCGTTCCTCTCTTAGTTTTACATAATCTGAATAATTGCCTTTATAAAAAACAGCTTTACCCAATTCTATCTCTATTATTCTTGTAACAACCCTATCGAGAAAATATCTATCATGGGATATAACAACAACAGTTCCTTTAAAACTATTTAAATATTCCTCTAACCACTCGCACGCTTCCACATCAAGATGGTTTGTGGGCTCATCCAATAAAAGAATATCTGGCTTTTTCAATATTATCCTGCCAAGATTTACTCTTGTCTGTTCGCCACCGCTCAATTTGCGAAAAGGTTCATTTAGCATTTGCGGATCTATTTGAAGCCCTTCACAAACTATGGCTAAATCCGTTTCCATCATATATCCACCTTGGGCTTCAAACACATGGGCTATCTCACCATAACGTCTTAGCACTGAAGGCTCCTGATTTGAGCTCATTTTCTCCTCAAGACTCTTCATGTCCTTGAGCATAAATAATAGCCTCTCAAATCCAGCCTTAAGTACATCCTTCACAGAGTAATCACTTGGGAACACAGGTATTTGATCCAGTACCTCCATTTGCCTGTCTTTGGGTATAAAAACCCTACCCTCTTCAAATGGCTCTGTTCCATCCATTACTTTAAAAAGGGTGGTTTTTCCTGCACCATTTTTACCAAGGAGTCCAACTCTTTCACCTTCATATATTTCAAAGGAAATCCCTTTTAAAATGTGGCTATCACCATAATATTTATGGATATCCTGACATACTATATCGGCCATTATAATTTAGGAAGACTTAGCTCCCCTTCCTTTCTGTAGCATTTCGAAATGTTTCATGTTTTAAGTTCGGCTGCGCAATATATTGTGGAATGTATAAGGGTCTCTCTCCACCTATTGTACAGCAATATCAAAAGGGCATTTGCAACACTTATTTTGAACACTTAGATAAGGATATATTGCAAAGATCATTGTTAAGCATACATCGCAAAAGCCTTTTCTATGGTTTATTGGTTGTTGCCTCGTTTACTTCGAGCCTTTTTTCTATATTCCAAGGGGGTCATCTCGGTATTCTTTTTGAAGGTTTCATTAAAATGCTGTTGAGTGGAAAATCCTACACTTAATGCAATTTCATTTGCCTTCTCATCAGTCTTTTCTAAAAGCTCCTTTGCCCTTTCAATCCTTACCTTTATCAAAAAACTTATGGGTGAGTCCCCTGTTTCCTTCTTAAAAATACGTGTAAAATAGCTTGGACTTAAGAACACATATCCACATATATCACTTAAATTTATATCTCTTTCATAATAATTGTTTATGTATTGCACTGCTAAATTAACCAGTTCCTTTTGTTGAAGACTATCCTCTAAGATACTGTGCTCCCATTCAAGCTTTAAAACTCTTGAAATCATTACAAAAAGTTCAAGCACTAAAAGATATACCAAAAACTCGCTGCCAAACTTTTCCTCCGACTGTTCACTAACAATTCGGTTTAGTAATGTTATAATTTCGTTTTTATGATTTACCTTAAGCTTTAAAAATGGACTGGTTTTTTGTTCGGTAAAAAAGTTGATAAAATCTTCTATTGGTATCTCAGACGGATAATAAGCTGTGCTATTGTTTTTTCTCTGGGTGAACGAAAAATGAAGGACAATAAACTCACATACGCTACCTTGCTGAACCTTGAGTGTATGAACCTTATGGGGCTTAATAATGATGATATCATTTGGACCTATTGTAGTCCTTATACCCTCTATCTCAAAAACAGATATACCTTTTTTTACATACACCATTTCATAATATTTATGATAGCTATGGGTTTGCGACCAATCAGCATCAAAGTGACGCTCAATTGAATTTACAACGACAGGCATATATCCTGAGCTGTTCATAAACTCCTGCCATGTCTTGGGAAATAATTCACTATTCACTCTTAAACCCCTTTAATTGTGTCCTTTCTTAAAATTATAGCATATGATATTTTTTGATTCCACCAGCTTGTGAAATAGGCTTTTGCGATGTAACCATAAAAAACATTAGCTATACAATATGTGGTGCTTAACATTCATATATATCCACAACATATTGTATAGCGGAATTCAAAAAATGTAACATCGCAAAATGCTCGAAATATGAAAAACATCCGAACCAGTTTATTTATAGGTTCGGATGTTTAAATAATCTACATTATTTACCTGTAAATCATATTAGTCTACATCATTCCTGGCATTCCGCCACCTGCTGGCATAGCTGGCTCAGGCTCTGGAATATCTGAAATTAAGCTTTCTGTTGTCAGAACCATAGCAGCTACAGATGCTGCGTTTTGAAGGGCAGAACGTGTAACCTTTGCTGGGTCAACAATACCAGCTTTGTTCATATTAACATATTCTTCAGCTAGTACATCAAAGCCCATTCCCTGTTCACTTCTCTTAATCTTGTCAACAATAACTGAACCTTCAAGACCTGCATTAATTGCGATCTGGCGAACTGGCTCTTCAAGTGCCTTTTGGATTATCATTGCACCTGTTTTTTCGTCGTCTTTAAGAGAGCTGACTAATTCACTCACCTTAGGAAGAGCATCCACAAATGCAGCTCCACCACCTGCTACAATACCCTCTTCAACAGCAGCGCGTGTAGCTGAAAGTGCGTCTTCTATTCTTAGCTTTTTCTCCTTCATTTCGATTTCAGTTGCTGCACCAACACGGATAACAGCTACACCACCTGAAAGCTTTGCAAGTCTTTCCTGTAGTTTTTCTTTATCGAATTCGGAGGTTGTTTCTTCTATTTGTGATTTAATTGAAGCAACTCTTGCTTTAATAGCATCTGAATCGCCTGCACCGTCAACAATAATGGTGTTTTCTTTTTCAATAACTACTTTTGCAGCACGACCTAGCTGGCTAATTTCTGTTTCCTTTATGTCAAGTGCTAGTTCTTCAGTTATTACTTCACCACCCGTTAAAATAGCAATATCGCGAAGCATTTCTTTTCTTCTGTCGCCAAAGCCAGGAGCTTTTACTGCAACACACATAAATGTGCCTCTTAGCTTGTTAAGAACTAAGGTTGCCAAGGCTTCACCTTCTACGTCTTCAGCAATTATTAATAGCTTCTTACCCTGTTGAACAATTTGCTCAAGAATGGGTAGTATATCTTGAATATTGGTTATTTTTTTATCGGTAATAAGAATGTACGGATCTTCAAGAACAGCTTCCATCTTATCGCTATCTGTAACCATGTATGAAGAAACATATCCACGGTCAAACTGCATGCCTTCTACAACTTCAAGCTCAGTTCCCATTGTTCTGGATTCTTCTACTGTAATAACGCCGTCGTTGGAAACCTTCTCCATAGCATCTGCAATCAGAGTGCCTATTTCTTCATCATTTGCAGAAATAGATGCCACTCTCGCAATATCTTCTTTTCCTCGAACCTTCTGGCTTGTCTCTAAAATACTTTCAACTGCAACATTTACAGCTTTTTTGATGCCTTTTTGTAAAATCATTGGGTTTGCACCAGCTGCAACATTTTTTAAGCCTTCACGAATAATCGCCTGTGCTAAGAGTGTTGCGGTAGTTGTCCCGTCACCTGCTACATCATTTGTTTTTGTTGCAACTTCTTTAACAAGCTGAGCTCCCATATTTTCATAGGCGTCTTCAAGTTCAATTTCTTTTGCAATGGTTACGCCGTCATTGGTAATCAATGGGGAACCATATTTTTTCTCAAGAACAACATTTCTTCCTTTAGGTCCAAGTGTTACTTTTACTGTATCTGCAAGTTTATTTGAACCTGCTTCTAATGCTCTTCTGGCTTCTTCACCATAAATAATCTGTTTTGCCATTATTATTCCCTCCTTATTCTACTATAGCAAGGATATCACTTTGCTTCAAAATGGTATATTCGACTCCGTCGATTTTAACTTCGGTTCCTGCATATTTACTGATAAGAACCTTGTCGCCTTCTTTTACTTCCATTTTAACTTCCTCAGTGCCAGGGCCTACTGCCGTTACTTTAGCAACTTGAGGCTTTTCTTGCGCAGAGCCAGGAAGAACTATTCCGCTCTTAGTTGTTTCTTCTGCCTCTACCATTGTAACTACCACTCTGTCAGCTAATGGTTTAATACTCATTATATACCCTCCTTGTTCGTCTTTCCGATTCTCTCGGAACGGATTATTTTCATATTTGCACCATGAGTAGCAAATACGTCTTACTTTAAACATTTTATTAGCACTCAATCGCATTGAGTGCTAATACAATATTATATAGAATTTTGTTTTCAGGCAAATACTCTTTACCCAGAAATTTAGGCTAAATATGCCATTCTAACAATTCCACCATATATTTTCTTGCTTTTACTTTGGTTTTCTTTAATTATCTCCACTTTACCTTTTTGATGCAGATGTGTTTCAAATTGCCAAAGCTTTATTGCGGATACTTTTATACTATTTGCTTTTTTACGATATGCTATGCATTACGGTTATTTTTATTTAATAAATATATTTCCTTCAGCCCCGTCAGCGTAAGCAGGCCGTTAACTTCATCCACACATCGGCAGTGGGGTTTGAGAGCTTCGGCAAATCCACCAGTTGCAACTACCATTATATTGTCTTCCTTCATTTCATTTTTCATCTTTTTAACGATGTATTCCACCTGACCTAAATAGCCAAAAAATAAACCCGACTGTATACTTGTAACGGTATTCTTGCCAATAACCCCTACGGGCTCAATAATTTCCACCCTTGGTAGTTTAGACGCTTTTGCAAAGAGAGCCTCAGCCGATATTTTTATACCAGGGCATATAACACCGCCTAAATAGTCTTTGCTTGCATTAACAGCGCAGAAGGTGGTGGCAGTTCCGAAATCAACAACTATTACAGGTGCTCCATATAATTTTATAGCACTAACTGCATTTACTATTTTATCTGCTCCAACTTCTCTTGGATCTTCATATTTTATATTTATTCCAGTCTTTACACCAGGGCCAACTACAATAGGGTTCCTGTGGATATATTTTTTCACTGCACTTGTCAATGTACGCATTACATGCGGAACAACTGAGCAAATAATTACATCATTAACCTGCTCAATATCCTCATTAGCGTATCGAAACATCGATAGTAACAGCATGCCTATCTCGTCAGTGGTTTTATAAGACTGTGTCGAAATAGACCAATTATGTTTTAAAGTTTCACCCTGAAAAATGCCAATTGCGGTATTTGTATTTCCCACATCTATGGCTAATAACATAACCATTCTCCTATAACCCCAACCTCATGCTGCTAATCTGCTTTATTTCAAACTGAATATCTCTTTCAAGCTTTTCTATGTCCATCATAACGTCTTCTACCGTTTCTTCTCTTTTAGGCTTCATTATTCTGGCTGCAATGCTTTCGGAATTATAGCGCATAGAGGATCTTTTGTTATAATCAGTCCTTGTGCTTTTTCTATAACCTGAGCGATTAGTGTCTTTCCTTGGCTTTCTTTTTGTGTTACTAACCGTTTTGTTCTCACTACCTTGCCTTTGGACATTTGCTTGTTCATTAGAATTCTTTTTTGTATATTGATTTTTAGTCTGTTGGGTATTACTGTTATTTTGATTTTGCCTATTGCCTTGTTGGTAGCGGTTATTGCTTTGATTTGGCTTACTGCTTTTTTGACTGTAGTCATTACTTTTATTTTGTCTGTTAGTATTTTGTCTGCTAGTATATTGACTTTTTTTATTGTTGCTTCTATTGCTAGGTTTATTAATACTCCTATTAGTGTTTTGATTCGTGCTTTGATTAGTTTTTTGATTAGTGCTTTGATTATCGTTTGACAATTTTTTCACTCCTTTTTATCTGTAATTTTGTTGTCTAAGGAAAACGATTTCTTACCGGACTGTCATAGTCACGTATCGATATTTCCCCTGAAAGTATGGTCTTGCGCTGTCCATCAGGCGTTTCTACTAGCAGCTGCCCATCGTCTACCACATCAAGAGCCTTTGCTTTCCACGTTTTGTTTCCTTGATATATAATAATATCACGACCTATGGTTATTGAAAATGATCTCCAAATATTCATAAACTTCGCAGTGCTTCCTCTGTCAATAAAATTAAGGTATAAATCCTCAAACTCTTCTAATATCTCCACTGCTAAAGCGCTTCGAAAAATCTTTTTTTCAGTATTTAGGCTTAGTGATGTTGCTGTTTCTTTTAATTCATCGGTAAAGTCATCTGTCTTATTCCAAACATTAAGACCTATACCCAGAATAATGGCTTGAACCTTATCGGGTTCTGCCGACATTTCTGTAAGAATACCACAAACCTTTTTATCGCCAATGAGAATGTCATTTGGCCATTTTATCCCCAAATTGTTCTTTACATACTTTTCTAATACTTTACATACTGCGCTTGAAGCTGCTAATGTAATGCATTGAACGTCCTTTGGCAAAAGCTCAGGCCTTAAAAGAATAGACATATAAACTCCATTATCGGCCTTTGATTCCCACTGCCTTCCCCGACGGCCTCTGCCGCCAGTCTGGCTTTTTGCTACAACCACCGTGCCGTCACTTGCATCATTAGTAGCCATCCGTTTTAATTCATCATTTGTCGAGTCAATTGTGTCGAAAAACAATAAATCCTGCCCTATTATTTTTGTGTTTAGTTTGCTTACAATAGCACTCTTATCATAAATATCTCCGAAATTAATAAGCTGATAGCCCAGCTTGTTCGCAGACTGAATTTCATAACCTTCCTCTTTAAGCTTCAAAACATGTTTCCAAACAGCGGTACGTGATACTCCAATCTCATCACTAATCTGCTCCCCAGATATAAATCTCCCCTTATTTTGGATCAACCTTCTTAGAACCCTATCCTTTGTTTCCACTTATTAAGCCTACCTTTCTATTTAAGGCTTTTACGATGTATTATTTCAAATCTGGCACCTTGTATTTCTCTAGGCCTGGTACCGGAATGGTAATATATTTATCGGAAGCCTTATCAAAGAAAAACGCTAACCCCTCATTATCGTAGTGAATTCCATCTATAAGTCCATTCTGGGATTGAGCCAATAGAAAACAGTATAGCAAAACTTGGTTAATTCCACTATACCTTTCATTAAAACCTTCAAGAATATTATTCACATATAAAGCTTCGGAGCCCTCATATAAAATCGGATCGTCGAGCCCATTTCCATACATATGGATATGTTGGCTAATAATTGTAGTAAAAATTAGACACTCAGGATTTCTAAAGGAGCCAAAAATGTATTTATCCAGTGGAAGCATTGTATCCATATATTTTTGTTTAATATCTGGTGATTCCAAACTCAATTTGTATAGATCCTTATCAGCTACAATACAATCCTCGGCGGGAATATCTAACTTTATACATTGAAATGCTGGATCATTGCTTCTTTCATCATCATCTGGATGTAGCAAAGCACAAATGCATGGTTGCGGATATAAACTCCAAGGTGTCTGTACACTCTTATTCTTCCATTGAGATAATTTCAAACCACATTCAACTATAATATCTGCTTTTTCACTCGGTACATATAGATATACCACCGCCATAAGTCCCGTTACGCAAATAATAAACCTGTGAGCAAAAATTATTTAAGGTTACATAACAAAAGTCTTGTTTAATAATTGCTTTTTATGGTTTTACGTAACTTCCTCCTCCTTGATTACTGTGATTATCAATCCTATATAGGCTTTTTACAATATTAATGGAGCTTTTAATAATATTACATATCTTACTTACCGTTGTACAGTATGTTTTGATTATAAAGGCTTTTGGCAACAGCCATTATAGGGCACAAGGTTGCACATCGATTAAACTTTATTATATAATTATATAATACAATTTTAATGTTTGCAAAAAGTTTTTGGACTTGATGATTTTACAAATGCTACAAATGTTACAGTTCACACCCCTTGCATTTTGAGATATAGATGTGCACTAACGGAAACGACGCTTCATTTGCAAGAGCTGTATAGTTAAGGTGAGGATAAACAAGCCGACTATTTGAGCAAAAATGCAACTATAATTTTTAAAAGCATTTTTGTGAGTTTCGGCTTGCCCACCCCGGGGGCATGCTTCGGGTGATTTGTTTCCTTTGCGGCAAAAGCACTAAATCTAACGCAACGCCTTAAATTGTGCGATGCTTTTAGTGAGTGGTCAAAGGCTCACGGGTCGCTCATTATCACGTTTAATATGTAGGGTAGGCAGCATGGACTTCGGAGCATTGCCGCTGGCGTCAACAAAAGCACCCGAATCTCCCCCTACTTAAATTGAGATATACATGTGAATAATAAATTTTCCTTATATTGCACAGCTATATCTCAAAAGATTAATGGAGTGGATTCTAACTACAAATTTATAATGCGCAGAGGTATTTTTATGGTAAGGTTGTTGGATATGGAGACAGAGCAGCTTAAAGCTTTGGCTCAATATAGAGATGTATTGGAAACTGGTGGCTCTTTTAAAAGGAACTTTTGGGGATCTGAAAAAGAAACCAGTGGAACAAGTCTTAACTGTCAAGTAATTACCCGATATTGCTTAGAGTATATTGAAAACATAACATACGACATGCTCCCAAGCTATAATATGAAGCAACTTAAAGAAATATTCATTAACAATGGTCTTTCCGGAATGCTTCAAATTGTATTTACGAATGATATTGTAGCTGTTTTAAAAAACGCATATCCTAATCAATTCGATAAAAGAGAGCTGACAGAATGGATGTGGAGCAAGCATGGCATATGGGAAAATGATGATTATGTTATTGAAGCTGTCCAGTATATGGTTCTAAAAGAAGGAATAAGAAGGGTTGAGTCAATACCTAAATATGATTGGAAGAAACGTTTACTTAAATATGGTATATATAACGTCTTATCACGTTTTGATTGGTCAATATATAGACTCTTTGATTTTGTATATCCAGGACGTTTTCACCCCTCAGAGTTCAGATACAGGACAAAGTGGAAAACCTCTTCTATGCGTGAATCCTACGAGAATGCTTATCATCTCATGGACAAAACCTTCCCAGAAAACCAGCTTTCAAGCCATGATATTTTAATGTTAAATTCTACGGGATTTAAAAGGCTAGGATTAATAAGCATGCTACACAATCTTTTTGATGGAAATAGCACAAAAGCAAAGGAGTTTTATTTCTATAGAACCATTTCAAATGCTGAAAATAAGAAAAAACTAAAGGTACGTATCCAAAAGGCAAGGACCCAAAAAGAGAATGATACAATTAGAAAACGATTGTCAGCCGTTTCGACTGGGAAATATTTATATAATCTTCATGCTCATAGCGGAACATATTCCTATTTGAACCGATGTGCAGTAAAAAGGGATGTGAGTATCGCTGAGCTGGTGGGACAGTTTGGTTATGTTTATAAAAGCGCCAGAACTGAGTATAAAAAAATTCTTCCAGAGCAGGTGTGGGATTTGAGAAAAAAAGGTCTTACATACGTTGAAATAGCAAATAAACTAGGCAGCAACCCCGCCTCTATCTCTAATATGTGCAAGAAACATTTTGGTGGGGATCCATTGATTCCACGCCCCATAGATGACTATATTACCATACAAGAGCTAATGGATACTTATCATGTGGACCACAAAACCATTATGAAGCTTGTGACACAAAGCGATTTTGAAAGCCATTTTACAATTAGACATAGATACCTTAAAAAGTCTGAAATAATACCCGCTATTCTTGAATATAAGGAAAACAGCTTACAGCATCAAGCTTTGTTAAATAGATATGAACATAACCCTACATCAACGCAATCAGAGAAATCCGAGCTGCTAATTGGATAACGGTCACCCTTTTGAATGCATAGGTTAACCGAAAAGTGATGGTTGGGTACTTTTAATATATCCGAAAATAGGTTAGCATTAATTTGTTCTACATTTATCATTTAGAGCTTGTCTACAAATGTCTATAATATTATCCAGTGCCTCTTCTACTTCTTTTTCATCTTTACTATAATTTGATTTTATATTCTCAGTAATTACTATTATCAAATTAAGAGCATTTTGTGATGTTACATGTTTTTCGTGCCGACCTAAACCCTGACAAGCTTCACTTGCCCCCAAACTCCCATTTGATCTTCTATAATTATTACAACACCTACAATTTCCTCTATACCTTGAGCCTTGTTAAGTGCCAAATCAATATCACTAACACGTTTAACCATATTTCCAATAGCAGTAGCTGCAGCATCGGCAAGGCAAGCATCCCTCGATAGTATGACAACAGCATCTGCTTTTCCAAAGCTAAGGGAGTGACCAACTGTTCCTGACGAAGTGCAAACACTGATTGGAAGCTGCTGTGGCTCTAGTTTTATGCCAAGCTTCCCAGATAACGTTGAATCGCCTGCATAAATGCCTATGGTTCTCTCTTTCTTGCCTGATATGTATATATCGCCACCATTTTCAACAATTAATTCCTTAGAGTATTTTTTCAAGTCAGTTGCTACATATAAACTAATAGCCCCTGCAATTGCAGCCATTGGACCAACTCCTACAAGAGCGGATGCCTGGCACATATGCTTTACTATTAAAGGTGCATCATCTAACGGTTTTACAGGTTCAAGACTATCTAAAAATACCGGCTGCTTGCGGATATATTGCTCCACTTGCTGCCGGTATTTTTCAATGCTCGCTCCCGCTTGTAAGCTAAGATTGTGCGTAGCTCCAATACACAAATCCGTTTGTTTAATTTTTTTTGAAAAGTATACTAAATCCTCGCCATTAAAAACTTTTCTATAAAACCTTTTTCCTGTATTCGTATCCATAAATTTATCCTGTCTTCGTTTCAATTTATAAAATACAATTATTTTATATGCTTTCGTAGTGTGAAAGCCTTATTTTCAGCAAATTGCCAAATCATTCTTCAATTTCCCTATGATCCAAATGCAATATCCTTAAAGGACAGGCCTTTATGCATAGCCCACACACAAGGCACTTTTCTTTATTAAATGTTAAATAAAAGTCAGGCTGTTCAATTTGAAGGGCATGTGAAGGACACACAGTAGTACATGCACCACAATGAATGCATTTATCTTCCTCTATTGATAGCGTACCATTGAATATGTGACATTTTATTCCTTCCCCTTGTATAAACTCAAGGGCATTATCTATGTCTTCCTCTTTACCTAGCAGCTCTACAACCAGCTTACCAGTTCTATTCAACCGGACATCTGCATTTAAAATATTTACTTCCAACATATACTCACGAACTAATAAGGTCATCAAAGGGAATGTCACCATGGTAGGTGGAAATGTTAAGTTTACCTTTATTTTTTTCACCTTAATCCCCCCTCACATCAAGCTTTTTAAGGCGTTCTTTGCCTGTAGGTAGCTGTTCAACTGGCTTTGTCAACAAAAAATCACCATTTTTTATTTGTGTTTTTAATAAATCCGCAATCTCCCTTGCCTTAACCATGCTGGATAAAGGCGCTGTTGGTATTCTGTTGCCATTGATGGTTACAAAACCACTGCGTAGCTCCTGATAGGATGCAGCTTGTGAAAAGGATGTCTTTCCACTTTTATCAACAATGTTAGTAACGATATCCTTATCTGAAATTGCAGTTTTTATTGCCATATCCTCATCTAAAATTGGAATGGGAATACCCACACCAACAAAAAGACTTGTGCCGTACTTTTCATATGTCGCAGCACGTATATAATCAGTTGACATATTTTTAAGATCACCTATCAACGTCAATGTGCCCGATGAACTAATTGGCGTACCGTTTGCCATACGTTCCTGCCCCGGATCATGCTGAGTGCCCTGAAATGACACATAGCCCTGTGTACCCCCAATGAAAATACGAGTTCCTATACCGATAGTGCGGTATTCAGGATCATTTAGCAATGGACTTAATTGACCGGAGGTGCAATAAGTAATATTGCCAAATTGGGGCAATAATGTACCCATATAAGTGTAAATAGTTTTGTCAGATGAGTTTGTGGCCGCTGGATAGTTTTGATAGCAATTCCTTGGATTAAACATGAAAGCTTGATTTACATTGTTTTTGTTAATGGTTGTTGTAATGTTTTTTCTTGGATAGCAATCCGTTCCATAGCTTTCAGCATAAAGCTTTATATCCTTACCTGCAATAAAGTCCTCTATAACATGAGCACCACCGTATAGCATCCCTTGAGTCTGGGATAGCTCAGTAGCACCGATATATGCATCAACTGCAGCAAGACCTGCATATGCCATAACATCATTAAGCCAAACCTTCGTCATACGAATAGGTGGATTTGAATGTCCAAAGTTTATAAAGGCACCACTAGAACACATGGCACCAAAGGTTCCGGTTGTAACAACATCCACCATCTTGGCTGCCTTTTTAGAACCGTTTTCCTCTACTATATCGATCATTTCTTCTGCCGTTACTACGACTGCTTTACCTTCAAGAATCTTTTCGTTAATTTCATCAATTGTTTTTACAGGCATGTTTTCAGCTCCTTATTATACAACTCGCATTGAGCTTATGGTTTATGGTTAATCCAAATTGATATACTTTATATCAGTTTTTAATATAGACTTTTACGATATTACCTTAGCAACAACTTTGCATTGTAATATTAATAATTATTATACCAATAATTAAGGATTTTGCAATTATACTACCAGTCCAATATATAACTTTTAGACATTGTAACATATCTTCGCAGGATTTCTATTAATTAAGGAACTATTTTTTGTAAAATCCCGTCATAATAGAAAGCAGTCTGTTGCAATATTTAATTCATTTGTAAAGTGTTTTATTGAGAAATATGCTATACTTATGCTGAGATTTTTTGTTATCCTTAATTCAAGTATTTTGCGATGTTACATATTCTGTGTGCTGCTGTACCATATGCTATGGGATGCCTGAGGGTTTGACAGCTCATATCGTCCAGCTAATATTTTATTAGGGTTATATCGCAAAAGCATTAATTCATGAAAGGTGTGATTGGATTTGTTAGACACATTATTTAGCCTTTATCAGCAAGTGCGCGGGTTCGGTATGACCATCATTTTCACCACATTTGCAATTTTTGTTGTTGCCTTTGTTGCAAATTTAATAATTCGTAGTAAGTATCTTAATATACTTGATGACCTTCTTTCCTGGCATCGCAGAAAGGAAGGAAAGTTCCTCACAGACATATTAAACAAAACTGTTGAGGATTATAAGAATACAGCCACCGAGAGCTATAGTGAAGTAAATACGCAAGCAATTATCGAGAAAAATTTTAATCTACATCTAAGAACCCTTGCTTTAGGAGAGCGTTTTATTAAGAATTCAAACACACTTTTAATAACACTTGGCTTGTTTGGAACCTTTGTAGGTCTAACAGCAGCAGTTGCTGAGCTTTCTGGTCTATTCATTGAAATGGACTTTTCTGAGCTTCTTGAAAATGCAGGTATACAAACTCTTATTACAAAGCTTGTAGGCTCACTTGAGGGAATGTCAGTATCTTTCGTTACAAGCCTTGTGGGCGTTGGATGCTCCATTATATTGACAATTCTTTTAACCATCTTTAGTGCTGAAGAAGCAAGAGAAGATTTAATGGTGCAAACTGAAGAATATCTTGATAATACCGTAGCATTAGTTGTCTCACAGGATAAAGAAACAGAATACACAATGATGAACAACATACTCCGAGAAACCTTTATGGAGTTTGGTGATAAAATTGAAAATTCACTTAAGGAAACTGTAAAGGACTTTGGAGATAAGCTAACCACAGTTGTTATGGATGTTACCGTTTCAAGTCAAACCTTAGATACTACTATTGATAAATTTGATTCCTCTCTTGCTAACTTTGCATTAAATATGAAGGATTTGAATGAATTTAACATAAATATGCGCAATAATATTGCAAGAATGGATGTAAACTTTATTAAGGTTACCGAGGCACTTACAAATTCAACTGAAATTGTAGCTAGCAATTATCAAAGCATTGAGAAGTTTTCTGATAATATTCGTGAAGCTGCCGATGAAATGACTACATACAATCGCCAACTAGTTAGCGATATAACCCAGCTTGTCAGTGAAATAAAGTCCACCGTGCAGGTTGTAGAAAATCTTTCGGGTGCAATGGATACAAATATGCAACAGCATACAAGAGATCTTGAAATCTACCAAGAAAACTTTACACATTTAATGTCAAAGATTAATAATGAAATAAAGGATTTTGGAGAGCTCGCAGCCGCATCCTTTTCACAGGTAATGAACAAGGCAAGCACGGATCTTGGACAAAAGGTTAGTTCTTCTCTTGACGAAAGTTTAAGCAATATCTTTAAGCTTTTAGACCAATTCCGTGAAAACCAAACTCATTTTGCAAAAGCAATAGCCTCTCTGCCCGATCAGGTTTTAACATACAATCAGGCTGCTACAGCAAAATTAGATCGCCAACTGACTGAATTAAAGGATATTGCTGAAAAATAAAATTATAACCTTTAAATAAAACTCAACTTGCTAAAGAAGACTTTAGCGGTGCAACAACGAAAATGCTCTAAGGGAGGTATGCTTAGGTGAAAGCACGTAATAGAAACTTTAGAAGAAACCAGGAGGAGGTCAATTTTTGGCCATCCTTCACCGATGTTATGTCCACAATTGTATTGGTGCTTTTTTTCTTAGTATTTTTAGCATATTTCCAGCAAATGTTTTCCATCGCAATCTGGAATGAAAAGCTTGATAAAACAAAATCTGAATTGATGTCAACAGAGGATCATTTAAAACAAGCTGGAGATGAGTTGGAGCTTAAAAAACTTGAAATATCAGATAGAGAAGATGCACTTCGTGTTATGCAGGATGAGGCTGAAACACTTAAAGCTGAAGTTGAGCAGGGAAAACGAGAGTTGACTGTTTCAATTGAAAAACTGCTAGATCAAGAAAAGATAATAGCCAACAGTAATCAGGAATTAGGAGAGCTTAGAGGGAAGCTTCAAAACATTTCAGTACTTAGACTAAACATACTTGAAGAGGTTAAGAACTCTATAGAGGGTGAAATTGGAACAAGCACCACCCCTGATGGAGAACCGTTGGTTGCTATTGATAACAATGCCAATCTTATTATTAATAACCAGCTTTTATTTGCAAAAAACTCTTCAAATATATCCTTTGAAGGACAGGCCTTATTAAGCCGATTTGCAGTGGCGTTTGAAAAAATACTTGATGATACAAGCATACGTGATTATATTGATTCTATTAACATAGAAGGTCATGCAGACATTGATGGTACATTCCAGAATAATTACAAGCTATCCTGTGAACGAGCGTATTCAGTTATAAATACAATGATGGCTAAAAATCCAACCCTTGAACAAAAATATGGCGAATATTTTGCTTCAACGGGCTTTTCAGAATTTCGACCTGTTGATCCTAGAACCACTGAGGTTGCGAAAAGCAAAAACCGCCGTATACAGATTTCCATTACAATAAAAGACACTCATGTTCAGAACATTATTCAGGAATATTTAGAAGAAACAAGAATTGGTGATGGTGAATAGGTTTTTTGAATCAGGAGGCTATAATGGACCAAAAGATACGTATAGATATTCGTATTATTAAGCTCCAAGATTATATTCGCAGAAAACCCAAAAGCCCCTTTGGCTATTATGGGCTGGGCATTCAATACATGCTTTCAAATGAGCATAATTTAGCAGATAAAATGTTTACACAGTCATTGAAAATCCAACCAAGCTATATGCCTGCAAAGTTAGGTAAGCTTGAATGTTATTTAGTCCAAAGCAGATTTACAGCTGCAGCACGCTATTATCAAAAAAACAAAGACACCTTTACTGCGAAAAAAATATATATTAACGGTATTAATAGAATTTCTAGCAGCCTATACATATCACGTGATTTCTTTGTTAGCTTACGAAAGTTTCGTTCCCTATTTGTTTTCAATGAGAGGATCGGAATTTTACAAAGAATGTACAACAATAGCATTGAAAATCCTGTTGTTAATATTCTCTTGGCAATGAATCACATTAAGGAACAAAGTGTAGATGGTAGATCACTAATGCTTTACAATCTTTGCGTCAATATGAACGGCATAATTGATAAGCTCAGGTGGGAGCTTGTAGAAATAATTTCAAAAAAACAGCCTTGGATTTTGCAGGACGAAGCGATAGCGGGTCTTTTTCAATCCATACCTGAAAATGCTTACAAAACTGATTATTTGAACGTTCTTCTATCCACCTTCATAAAGCAGCAGAATAAGGAAAAGGTATTGAATGCATTTTCACAATTACTAGAAGATAATGTAGTGCCAGACAATAAAACCAGTTGGAAATTTATTGACTTTTGCAACAATAACAATATATACAATTCCACAGTTGCATCTCTGTGCAAGAAGCTCATTGAAGACGGATGGGTTAACAATTCCCTTGCCTCATCAGCGTTCATGCTAAAGGATAAAGGAGTTGTTGGCTCGAATAACAAAATGTTTAAAACACTTGAACTTTACGGTTATGCAAAAAAGTAGAATAAAATTCTACATAGAGCTTTTTTTGATGCTGTGCCTTTTCATACTCCTGTAGAACCAAATCCGCCACCACGATTTTCACCCATATCCAAAACAGAGCTAACAAGCTTAAATTTCATTCGTGGCACTTCCTGCAAAACGAGTTGAGCAATCCTGTCCCCTTTTTTTATATGGTATATACCTTGTTTATTTCCTCGGGAATCAACTGAATAATGCTCATGGAGGTGTGCCTTAGGTACATCCCCTTGAAATTCACTACTGCCTCTTGAATTGCTAGATGTATTGGTAACTATAACCCCTAATTCGTCTCTATATCCAGCATCTATGGTTCCAGGAGAATTTGATATGCGCAGTGGAGTTCTAAGTGTTATTCCGCTACGAGGGCGTACCTGAATTTCAAAGCCTTCGGGAATTGCAAACTTTAAACCAGTGGGAACTAAAGCCGTTTCATTTGGCTTTATTACTACATCGCTTGCGGCACAAACATCCATACCTGCATCCCATTCATTTTGATATTTTGGCAATTCAACGCCTTCTCTGCATATTTCTACTGCTACCAAAACTTCATTCATATATAAATCACCCATTCATGCATTTATTTTTGGCTCTTAGCTTCTATTTGTTCATTGGTTTTTCAATCCACACCACGATAATAGTGTCCTCTTGTCAAACCCTTCTTTTTTAGCCTTGTTAACAGCTCATCGCATTGCAATGCATAAGCATCATTTCGATTGACCCATAGCTGACTGTAAAATTGACATATTTCATTTATTTCTTCAGGTGTCTCGTCCATAATATCAATTCTAAGTGTTCTTACATCGGTGTTCTCAAAGGGTACTAAATCATCAATCATTAGTGTTTTACTGTTGTATAGCGTTGTTCTGTTAAGAAGCGGATCTGTTTTGTACAAAAAGCGCTGCCCCATTCTATCTACGAGATAGCCCTGTTTATTCACGCATTTTACACATTTTTTAGTACAGGCATCTACTTGACTGCCCGGGCAATATTCAAGTGTCATGACAGGTATTAATCCATATACACAAGCCTCAAGGGGTATGCCGTGTGAGTCGAGCTTGGACAGTGCATCAAAATTCATCTCTATAGAGGAAATGATTGCTGAGGGTTTATATCCAGATAAAAGCTCTATTGCAGAGGAATTAAATATATTCATTGGAAAGTCAGTGATAACAAGTATGTCGGGAAATTCATTGCGCATTCGGCTAAGGGCTCCCAAATTACCAACTAAAATACCGTCGGGGGGTGTATCCATTGATACAATTTTTTTCACAATCATATCCATCTGCTGATCTGTCAATACTGCCGGTACAGCTACATAAGCTTCAATTCCCCTGTTTTGTAGCTCTTTAGACAAATTATAATCTTCAACCCTAAGATATACCCTGCCAACCGCCAATCCATCCCACAGCTCTCTTGCTGGTGTCTTATTTAGCATAAGGCTAATCTTTCTTTTATCGGATAATTTTTGAGCGCTTCCAGGAAAACATATTGTTTTTTCAACTATATCCCGTTTTACATAAGTCTTAGCACGCACGACAGATAGCTGCGTTAATGCTACTCTTCTCATTTCATTTATCACAGAAACAGGTATAAAGGCCTTGTCATCCACCAAAACATTAATGGAATCAAAATGATATGGAGTATCGCCTGTTTTTTTCAATTGCTGGCTTATACGCTTTGAGGTTACAGCTTTTCCCCGAGCTTGCTGGCATACCTCTGCACCTTCATATTTGACTGTATTGCCTGAATAATCGTTAATTATCAGCAAAGGCTTTTGACCTATGGATAAGCGAAACTCGCCATTTACAGGCACTGTTGGTATATTTCCTGCTGCAAACTCAGATAAATCATCCATTAACCTTTTATCGTATGTCTTATAGACGGCACTACCAGGTGCGGCATAGGATTTGAAATTACCCAAAAGAACAGTGTCTCCTACCCTCGTTTCCTTTACATGCCTTCCGTCCTTCATCATAACGCTAATAATGGCAGACGGAGTATTTTTATCCCATATCTCCAAGCCGTCCCCCATTTTAAGCTGTTCCCTAAGATTGATGCGAATTAACCTATTGTCCCTACCACCAAAAAACTTTGGCTCATAATCCTTCTCATGTGCAACTACAGTCCCCACCTTAACTCCCCAATGTTTTGGGTGTTGGGTACTCATAATGCTGTTACTATTCTTTTGGTCTAGGTATCCTGTACTAAAGCCTCCGCGGTTGAAAACCTGCAAAAGCGTATGAATATCTTCATTATTCACAGCATATTCAGAAGGGTTGGACAATGCAAGCTCTATATACTTTCTGTATAGCATTACAGTTGCTGCTACATATTCAGCAGATTTCATTCTGCCCTCTATTTTGAGTGAAGTAACACCCGCATTTAAAATATCAGGTAAAAGCTCCAATGTCATAATATCCTTAGGGCTTAAAAGATAAGCTTGCTTAGCGCTCTCCCCTTCAATGCTATAGGGTAATCTACAGGGCTGTGCACACCTTCCACGGTTTCCACTCCTGCCCCCAATAAAACTACTCAATAGGCATTGACCAGAGCGGGAAATGCACAATGCGCCATGTATAAATATTTCAGCTTGGATGCCGGTCTGACTGACAATGCTCTCTATTTGAGAAAGACCTAATTCTCTTGCTAAAACAACTCTACTAATCCCTAAGCTCTGTATTGCTTTAACTCCATCAATATTGTGTATCGTCATCTGTGTGCTGGCATGGATGGGCAGCCCTGGCGCCACCTCTTTTAAAAATTTCACCACTCCAAGGTCTTGAACAATAATTCCGTCAATTCCTTCTTCATAAACAAAAGAAGCCAGTTCAGCGGCTTCCTTTAGCTCTTTGTCTGTAACTAATGTGTTTAGTACAATATATATTTTTACGCCCCTGATACGAGCATCCATTATTACTTCTTTCAAAGCTTGGTTATCGAAGTTGTGAGCCTGATGTCTTGCATTAAATGCTTTTCCACCAAGGTACACTGCATCCGCTCCTGCATTAACAGCAGCCTTATAAGCCTCTATGCTACCTGCTGGAGCTAATAACTCTATCTTTTTTTTTGTCATATTCCCGCACCCTGCTGGTTTTCACCCGGCTGAGGTTTTTCTCCTTCCTCTTTCTTGCTGACGCAAGCATCATCGTTGGTATTTTCATTATTGTTTATATCATGGGTATCCTTTTCATCATTATCCTTTTTATGGTCATCTTTAACAATTACTTCCTCTACAACGTTCTCTTTTGGTGTATATCTATATTTGTATACTATTTCTTTATCTTTATTCTTTTTTTCCTTTTCGAATAATTTTTTTATCCAATCTATTATATCAACAATACTTTTAGCTTTTACTAATATATCCTTACTGAAGACTTCAACGGCCTCCTTGGCAGAGTTTGAGATCTTCCCTACATCACCGATAACCTTTTGTATTGACTCCATTTCTTCCTTTAGAATATCTGTAACCTTTGCAACGTTTTTCGTAATCTCAGGGAGTTTATCGAGAGTATTGTCAATATTGTCTTTGTTTTTATCAAGTGTCCTTCTAACATTTTTTAATATGCCCACAAGATTTGCAATTGCTAACAATAAATAAAACAATACGCCAATTCCTAATATAAAAAGTACTACTGAAAACAGATCACCCCAAGTAATAGTGGTATCAAACATGCTGATTCCTCCAATACGTTCTTTTATTTAATATTGTGTATACGTGATTGCTTCTGCGTGGATTCACCTGTAGCTCTATCTAGCGATTTTCTTACTTCCGTAAGCTCTGCTTCACGCCTTGTAAGCTCCAAAATCAGATGACGGTTTTCTTCGTTCGACTTTTGAAGCTGTTGAGAGAGTTCTTCAACCTCTTGTTTAGCTTCCTTTAATGTTTTTTGGGTAGCCTCTAATTCCTTTTTGAAAGCCTCTTTAGCTTCTGAATGTTTAAACAATTCATCAACAGCATTAACGGCAGTTAATACAGAAGCCATAGAAGTGCTTAAGGTATGGTTGGCCTGCGTGATTGCCGACATCTTTTTGTCAACATACAACGCCACCCTGTGTATGTACTCAGAAGATTCATTACCACATAAGGTGTACTCGTTTCCTGCGATGCGTACACAAACTCTGTTTTTGCTGGCCAATTACATCAACTCCTACCTTCTTTCGTGTAAGTGTTAAGATCTGGTGTGTATAATAACACATAAACGGAATACTTCAACATGCGAGTCTAGATATTCTATCGGTTTCCCGAAAGCTAAACTTGAATAAATTCACAATAAGTATATCATATATAAGTACTTTTCTTCAACAATAAACGTTTCACCCGAAGCATGCCCCCGAGATGGGCAAGCAGAAACTCGCAAATAATGTTTTTCTTATATTGCACAGCTATATCTTTTTGGTCACCTTTAAACATTAATCATAGTCAGGGATATCCTATTCCTATCAGGCTCTATACTCAGAACCTTAACTGTAATTATATCGCCAACCGAAACAACCTCCAAAGGGTTTTTAACGAATCTATCTGCTAGCTGTGAAATGTGGACAAGACCATCCTGATGTACACCAATATCTACAAATGCACCAAAATCAGCCACATTACGCACAGTACCCGTTAAAACCATGTCCGGCTTTAAATCCGTAATTTCTAACACATCCCTCTTCAACATAGGAGGGGGAAGCTCTTCCCTTGGATCCCTTCCTGGTTTTTTAAGCTCATCGGCAATGTCCCTAAGCGTTGGCTCGCCAATATCTATCTGTTCAGCCAGTGTTCTAAGCACAGCTTTTTTTATAAGTAAATCCAACGTTACAAGATTGTTATTCATCACATCATCTTTGGTATACCCTAGCTTGTCTAAAAACATTTCACATGCTACATAGGATTCTGGATGCACCGCCGTATTATCCAATACATTATCACCATCTCGAATTCTTAGAAACCCAGCGCATTGCTCAAAGGCCTTCGGACCAAGCTTTGATACTTTTTTAAGCTCTTTACGATTTTTAAAGCTGCCTATACTATCACGGTAAGCAACAATATTGGTTGCGATGCTTTTGTTAACCCCCGAAACATAAGAAAGTAGTGGTGCTGAGGCTGTATTTAAATCAACCCCCACTTTATTTACAACATCCTCTACTACCCCGCCCAACGTTTCACTTAAGCGCTTTTGGTTCATATCGTGTTGGTATTGACCAACACCTATAGACCTTGGGTCTATCTTAACCAGCTCTGCTAAAGGATCCTGCAATCTCCTGGCAATTGATGCAGCACTGCGAAGAGAGACATCAAACTCTGGGAACTCTTCTGCACCAAGCTTTGAGGCAGAGTATACCGAAG
The DNA here is from genome assembly GCA_035647675.1 of Thermoclostridium sp. Classification (GTDB taxonomy): domain Bacteria; phylum Bacillota; class Clostridia; order DSM-8532; family DSM-8532; genus Thermoclostridium. The sequence continues at coordinate 27,892 of DASRMZ010000009.1, forward strand.
CTCCTGCTTCATTAACCAGTACATAGCTTACATCCTTTTTCACATCCTTGAGCATATCAGCTACAAATATCTCTGTTTCCCGACTGGCAGTACCATTTCCTATTGAAATAATATCAACGTCGAACTTTTTTATTAATGCCATTAATACGGCTTTTGCCTCTTCCACCTTACTTTGGGGTGGCGTAGGATATATAACTGTTGTGGCAAGGACTTTTCCAATTTCATCAACAACACATATTTTACATCCCGTTCTATACGCAGGATCAACGCCAAGCACAACCCTATTTTGAACTGGGGGCTGCATTAGAAGCTGTCTAAGATTTTCTCTAAAGACCACCATTGCTTGCTCTTCGGCTTTTTCCGTCAACTCATTTCTTATTTCTCTTTCTACAGATGGTTGTATTAACCTTTTATAAGCATCCTTAATTGCTGCCTGCATGTGTTTTCTTTTATCAGTATTTGTAACGCTGTAGCTATCAAATAAATATGAGTGTATTTCTTCTTCTGGCACTGAAAGAACAACCTTTAAAAAATCTTCCTTTTCGCCTCTATTTATAGCTAATATTCTGTGGCTCACGATTGATTTTACAGGCTCTCTATAGTCATAGTATGATCTATATACCGAATCCTCTTCTGTCTTACCCTTTGACTCAACTATGCCTCGCGTATGGAAAATGCCTCGTATTTCTTTTCTTACTGAAGCGTCATCTGAAATATCCTCTGCAACAATGTCCCGAGCCCCTTGTAAAACATCTTCGATAGAATTCAAATCCTTTTGTGCATCAATGTACTCGCTAGCTTTGTTTTCAATACTACCATCTGGCACACTCTCTAAAAGAATTAGAGAAGCTAAAGGCTCTAGCCCTTTTTCTTTAGCAATCATGGCTCTTGTTCTTCTTTTTTGTTTATAGGGTCTATATATATCCTCTATTTCTTGTAATGTTATCGCTTTGGTAATGGATTGGGATATTTCATCCGTCATTTTCCCTTGTTCCTCTATTAAACGATATACATCGTTCTTACGCGTTTCAAGGCTTTTTAAGTACAAATAACGGTCATTTAATTCACGCAATACTTGATCATCCAAAGAGCCCGTCATTTCCTTTCGGTACCTTGCAATAAAAGGTATTGTGTTTCCTGCATCTATAAGTTCAAGAACATTATCAGCTTGAACCTTTCTTAGCTTAAATTCTTTTTGTAAAATAGACTTAATATCCATTTGTTCCCTCCAATAGTGCGCAATTGCTTGCTAATAGTGCATTTTGCATTGTTACATAGCAAAAGCCTACAAATAAAAATTCACTTAAAAATCCACTCTAAAATATTAACATATAAATAGGCTACTTGGAAAATTATATTGCGCTTTTTTCAAAGACATGTTTTTCGACTTTTTTCTTAATTCTTTGAAGTGCATTATCAACAGATTTAACAGGTTTATTTAATTTTTTAGCGATCTCAATGTATGCTTTCCCTTTGAGATAGTGGGAAAGCACCTCCAATTCAAAGTCTGAAAGGATTTCACCAATTTTGTTTTCGATACCGGAGAACTCTTCCTTTCTTATTAATAATTGTTCAGGATCTGGTACAACTTGATCTGAGATCATGTCTATATATGTTTTATCTGAATCGTCATCATAGACCTTGCGGTTTAGAGAAATATAAGAATTTAGTGGTATATGCTTCTGCCTTGTTGCGTTTTTTATAGCGGTAATTACCTGTCTAATGATGCATAATTCTGCAAATGTTTTAAATGCCATGGACTTGTCATTTTGATAATCACGAATTGCCTTATAAAGCCCAATCATGCCTTCCTGAATAACATCATCCCTATCAGCACCTATAAGGAAATATGTCCGTGACTTGGCTTTGACAATATATTTATATTTATCGATCAAAAAAGCAGTGGCATTTTTATCACCACATCTGCTAAGTATGACAATATCTTCATCATCAATATTCGTATAGTCTTCTGTTTTAAAGCTCGTCACTGATACCACTTTAAGTCTCCTAAATGTCCTTTGATTTCTCCAGTGTCTTGTTTTCATGCTCATCTTAGTCTAAAAAGAAAGCAGGAGCTGAAAGTTTCTATTTAAAATATTCCTAACATAAATTATAAATTATTGCTTGTACACTGTCAAGGACTTACATTTTTCGTTTTTATTTCTCTAATGAAAGTTACAGTTCACACCATTAATATTTTTAGATATAGCTATGAACTGTAACGGAGACAAACCACCCGAAGCATTCCCCCGGGATGGGTGTGCCTGAGCTGAACTATACATCTCTAAGCTTCATTCCGCTAATGTTTTCCTTATATTGCACAGCTATATCTCTTTGGCTACCTGCGGGAAGTAACTAAGGGATGTTACATCACAAAATTTTTGATAATAGAATGGCTTGAAGCTACTGTCCTGTATGATATAATTATTATGCTTTGCAAAATGCTCTATTGGAAAGGGTTTATAATGAACGAGAAGGTTATAAAAGTATTAGAATATAATAAAATCATTGAAAAACTAAAGGATAGTGCCTCAAGTGCTTTAGGGAAGGGTTTAGCTGAGCAACTTAAACCATTTACAAGCTATGAGGAGGTAATACAAGCTCAAAATGAAACCACCGATGCTGTAACCTGTGTACTAAGAAAAGGGACACCACCACTTGGTGGAATTCACGAAGTCAGATCATTTATTCGTCGGGCACAGTCAAGTGGTATGCTTAACCCTGGCGAATTGTTAATGATAGCAGATGTGCTTCGTGCATCAAGGAAATTGAAGGGATATATTACACAGGACAAGATAGAGCTAAATGAAACAAATTCTATCTATGCTCTATGCAGTAGTTTAGGTACGAATAGAACACTTGAAGACCGACTGAATCAATCGATAGAATCGGAAGATAGATTGTCAGATTATGCAAGCTCGGCTCTTGCATCAATACGAAGGAATATCCGTCGCATGCAGGATTCAATAAAGGATAAGCTAAACAGCATTACTCGTTCATCACAGAATAAAAAATACATGCAGGATGCTGTTGTCACATTAAGAGGGGATCGTTATGTTATTCCCGTGAAGCAGGAGCATCGGAACCAAATCCCGGGACTTGTCCATGACATGTCATCAAGTGGAGCAACATTGTTTGTTGAGCCTATGGCAGTGGTTGAGGCAAATAATGAAATCCGTCAATTGCAAAACAAAGAAGAGCAGGAAGTAGAGCGTATACTGATGGAGTTAACGGGTGAGGTAGCAAATATTGGCGATATGCTATTGGGGAATGTTCAATTGCTGGCGCAAATAGACTTTGCATTCGCAAAGGCAAAATTAAGTCTAACTATGGATGCTGTCGAGCCGGTTATAAATAAGGGATGTCGTATTGTTATAAAAAAAGGAAGGCATCCACTAATAGATCCCAAAGAGGTTGTAGCTGTTGATATTAGCCTTGGTGAAGACTTTTCTACAATGGTAATTACCGGTCCTAATACCGGTGGTAAAACAGTAACGTTAAAAACAACAGGACTATTTGTGCTTATGACCCAGGCAGGGCTTCATATACCCGCAGCAGAGCGCAGTGAAATGGGTGTTTTTCGTAAAGTCTTCGCAGATATTGGTGATGAACAAAGCATAGAACAAAGCCTTAGTACATTTTCATCACATATGACTAACATTGTTAGCATCCTAAAGGAAGTAGATGATGGTTCACTTGTATTGTTTGATGAGCTTGGAGCGGGGACTGATCCTACAGAAGGAGCAGCTCTTGCCATAGCCATATTGGAACGCCTTACAAATCAGGGAATCAGGACAATGGCAACAACGCATTACAGTGAATTGAAGCTTTATGCGATGACAACACCTGGTGTTCAAAACGCATGTTGTGAATTCGATGTTGAGACACTACGGCCGACATATAGGCTCCTTGTAGGTATACCCGGTAAGAGTAATGCCTTTGCTATATCAAAAAGGCTTGGTCTTGATGATGGAATTATAGGAGAGGCTAAAAGCTTGCTATCAGGTGAAGATATCCAGTTTGAAGAAGTGTTGTCCGATATAGAAACGAAACGTTTAGAAACTGAAAAAGAACTCGAGCATGCCTCTAAGGCAAAACAGGAAATTGAAAAAATAAAAGAAGCATCTCATGAGCAAAAAAATAGAATAGAAACTGAAAAGGATCAGATCCTTAACCAAGCCAGAAAAGAAGCAAGAAGTATTCTTTTAGGTGCCAGACGTGAAGCCGATGATATAATGGAAAGACTTAAAGAGCTTGAAAAAGCTCAACAGCAAAGACTATTAGACTCCGAGGTTATGCAGATTAAGCATGACATGCGTCGGAAAATCAATGAGCTGGATGCGCGTATGGCTGAATCGGCACTTCCGCGCAAAGGATATGCAAAGCCACCTAAAAATCTTAAAGCTGGTGATTCGGTAATGATTATTAATTTGAATCGAAGGGGCACGGTAATGGATGGTCCCGATAAGGATGGAAATGTTATTATTCAGGTTGGAATAATGAAAGTAAACATGCATATTACACAGTTAAAAGTTATTGACGAACAAAAAGAACTCGTGGATAATATTCAAAACACAAGAATATCTGGTGTGAAGTCTGGCAATGTCGGGCTAGAATTAGATATACGCGGCTGTAATATAGAAGAAGCAAGAGAGAAGATAAGCAAGTACCTCGATGACGTTACAATTGCAGGATTACACGAGGTAACAATTATTCATGGAAAGGGTACAGGTGCTTTAAGAAAAGGTGTCCACGAAATTTTGAAAAGTAATCCTCATGTAAAAACCTTTAGACTTGGTAAATATGGTGAAGGTGAATCGGGTGTTACCGTGGTAAAAATTAGAGATTAAACGTTATAGTGCACAGCTAACCAGAGAGATATAGCTGTGCACTAACGGAAAATTTACTATTCACATGTATATCTCAAAATAAGTAGGGGGAGATTCGGGTGCTTTTGTTGACGCCAGAGGTAATGCTTCGAAGCCAATGCTGCCTACTCTACATATGAAACGTGATAATGAGCGACCCATGAGCCTTTGACCACTCACTTAGAGTCTTGCGCAATTTAAGGTGTTGTATTAGATTTAGTGCTTTTGCCGCCAAGGAAACAAATCACCCGAAGCATGCCCCCGGGATGGGTAAGCCGCAACTCAGAAAAATGTTTTTGAATATTCTAGTTGCATTTTTGCTCAAACCATCGGCGTTAAAACCTTGCCTTGAAAAAAACAATGGATTAAGATAGTATGATACATAAAAGAATACATATAAATGTCTTGTTAATTTTAAGCATACATAGCGCACAAACAACGCCAAAAAGTGGCGAGCAATTGGAGGATTTTGATAGTGAATAGTAAAAAATACTACATTACAACACCAATATATTACCCAAGCGGCAAGCTTCATATAGGTCATTCCTATACAACAGTGGCTGCCGATGTTATGGCTAGATATAAAAGGCTTCAGGGATATGATGTAATGTTCGTAACTGGTACTGACGAGCATGGTCAAAAAATCGAGAGGGTAGCTAAGGAAGAAGGCGTATCTCCTAAAGAGTATGTTGATCACATTGTTGATGGTATAAAAGATTTATGGTCTTTGATGAAGATTACAAACGACAAGTTTATTCGTACCACCGATCAAGAGCATGTAGCTGCTGTACAGAGGATCTTTAAAAAGTTATACGATAAAGGTGATATATATAAAAGCAAATATGAGGGATGGTATTGTACACCTTGTGAGTCCTTCTGGACAGAAACCCAGCTTAAGGATGGTAAGTGCCCTGATTGTAATCGTGAGGTGGAACTAACTCAAGAGGAAAGCTACTTTTTCCAACTTTCTAAATATCAAGATCGCCTTATAGAGTATTACCAAGAGCATCCGGATTTTATCCAGCCTATATCACGAAAAAATGAAATGATAAATAATTTTATAAAACCCGGTCTTGAGGATCTATGTGTATCGCGGACATCCTTTAACTGGGGTGTACCGGTAACATTTGACGAAAAGCATGTTGTTTATGTATGGATTGATGCTCTGTCAAATTATATTACTGCACTTGGATATTTATCAGATGACGATGAGGACTTCAAAAAGTACTGGCCAGCAGACGTTCACCTTGTAGGCAAGGAAATTGTGCGTTTTCATACCATTATCTGGCCTGTGATGTTAATGGCTCTTGATTTGCCATTACCTAAACAAGTGTATGGTCATGGTTGGCTTATATTAGAGGGCGGGAAAATGTCTAAATCAAAAGGTAATGTGGTTGACCCTGTAGTACTCGTTGAAAAATATGGTTTAGACGCAATTAGATATTTTTTACTTAGAGAGGTTCCTTTTGGCTCTGATGGTGTATTTTCTAACGAAGCTTTGATCCAAAGGATCAATTCAGACCTTGCCAACGATTTAGGAAACCTGATAAGCAGAACGGCTGCGATGATTCTAAAGTACTTTGACGGTGCCATTCCACAGGAAAAACAAAAGGATGATATCGACAATTATTTAATAAAGACCGTTATAGAAACCCCGGAAAAAGTAGAAAACCTGTTGGAACAGCTCCAATTCAACACCGCTTTGCAGGAGATTTGGAAGGCTGTATCACGTACAAATAAATATATAGATGAAACCACACCATGGATTCTTGCAAGGGATGAAAATAATAAACCTCGATTAGCTCAGGTTTTATACAATCTTACCGAGAGTATAAGGATTATATCCATATTAATCCAGCCATTTATGCCTGATACCCCAGAAAAAATATGGGAGCAGTTCAGTATTTGTGAAGACTGTAGAAGCTGGGATAGTGCTAAAACATGGGGTAAATACAGAGCAAGTGAAAAGGTAGTTGAAAAAGCCCCAATGTTCCCGAGGATTGACTTAGAAAAGGAACTGGCTGAGCTTGATAAAATGAACACCATTGTTCAAGAGGATGAAAGCGAGGATATTCCAGCGATATTAACACAGGTTGGGATAGAGGACTTTGCTAAGCTGGACTTAAGAGTTGCCAAAGTGCTTTCATGTGAAAAGGTGAAGAAGTCAAATAAACTGTTGAAATTACAGTTGGATATTGGTATTGAAACTCGTCAGGTTGTATCGGGTATTGCAAAATATTATACGCCCGAAGAATTAGTTGGCAAAAAGGTTATAATGATAGCAAATTTAAAGCCCGCTAAGTTGATGGGTATTGAATCTCAAGGCATGATTTTGGCGGCAAGCAATGAAAGTGAGCTTGTTTTAGCCACTATAGATAAGGATATTCCGGTTGGCACCAAGCTAAGCTAATATGTTATGGGTTATAATAGGATGGAAAAGCATACGAAGAGAAGAAAGCTAGGAAGTTTGGTTTAACGCATTTGAGACTTTTTAGCCTGCAAATATATTTCCGATGTTTGCAGATTGAATTATGGAAAGTTAATAAATTAGTTAAATATATAACTAGAGGTAAAGCTTTTACAATAAAAAGGCATTAGAAGGAAGTAGCGAGGAAATTAAATGATAGTTGACTCTCATGCCCACTATGATGATAAGCAGTTTGATACAGATAGGGCAGATGTACTAAAAAGAGTACAGCAGCAAGGGGTAACGCGGGTGGTAAATCCGGCAAGCAATTTAATCTCTGCTCAAAGGTGTATTGAGTTATCTGAGGAATATGATTTTGTGTATTGCGCTGTAGGTATTCACCCCCATGATTCACAGGAATACTCCCAGCAAAGTGAGGAAATAATTCGTGAAATGGCAGCTCATAAGAAGGTTGTTGCTATAGGTGAAATAGGATTGGATTACCATTATGACTTTTCCCCAAGGGATATACAAAAACAGTGTTTTGCAGCCCATATTCAATTAGCATTGCAATTGAATCTCCCAATGATTATTCATAATAGAGAATCGCATAAAGACATATTAGATATTATAAGGGCTGAAAAAGGTTTTAATGCAGGTGGAGTTTTCCACTGCTTTACGGGAAGTGTTGAAATGGCGAAGGAAGTACTTGACATGGGTTTTTATATTGCGTTGGGTGGAGCTGTAACATTTAAAAATGCAAAAAGACCTGTTGAGGTCGCTAGATATGTACCTATAGATAGGCTTCTTGTGGAGACTGATAGCCCATATATGGCACCTGTACCCCATAGAGGCAAAAGAAATGATTCTGGGTATCTAAATGAGATTATTCAAAAGATTTCAGAGATTCGTAATTCTGATTTTGATGATATAGCTAACAAAACAGCTCAAAATGCAAACAAGCTATTTGGCCTGGACCTATAGCTAAAAGTGTAACAATATATCTACAAGACATAGCACACGTATATATCGTCCATGCTTTTTGTGTATTAACTGTATGGCTTTGATAGTGTAAAGCAACTACGGAAACTGCAACAAAGAAGGACTGAAACTGAAAGTTCAACAGGAGGATGGAATATGAAACGTTTTGTTGTGATTATTACCTCTCTACTGCTTATTTTTGTTTTTATTGCACTTAATTATCTTTTGTGGGACAGGGAAAGCCTTGTTACATTAAGGGAGTCTAACCAAGCTAGTATTGATGCCTTAAGCCGTATTAATATGAATTTAAGTGAAGAAAATAACAAGCTACAACTGCAAACCGAGGAGCTTAGAGAGGAAATTACAGATCTTGAAAGGAAAGTAATTGGACTTGAAGAGAGCTCACGCGAACAGCAGCTTGTTATGGATTGGCAAAAAGAATTTATATTAACATTGAAAGATAAAATTAATCCAGAACCTGTTCGAATAGAAGCAATAGATTGGATAAGTTCAATATCTGAAGAACAATTCGATAAATCATATCACAAATCAACTACACTTTGTAAATTTTGGGGAAATAGTTGGACGCCAAAATCATTTGCAAATTATTTTGAGGAAAATGTAGAAGATATTCGGTTAATTATGGATATAGATAGTAATGACCCATTAATTGAGATAATCCCAGAACAAACCGTAGACTACAACATTAGGGCCCTTATTCATACTCAGGTGGTTTTAAAAGAAGAGGCAATTGATGAATATTTGCAAGATGGAGTAAATATTATTAAATTGGACTTTACATACAGCGATAGATTGGAACAGTGGGTTATAATTTCTGTAAATTCGGAAAGTGTTGAAGCAACTGACGATGTTGAGTCTTATGCAGGAGATAGCTCAATAAATGAAAGTGAGAAAGAATAACAGAAGGAGATAATTAGGGTATTATGTATACCAAAAGCCTATTTTAGGCAGAAAATGCAGTATTTGATTTGACAGATCATGGTTAATAGTCTATTATTGTGTGAATTGTGATTACCATGGGGAGGTAACGCAAAGGAATCCCAGTAACCCCTGTAAATATAGGGGGGTATTATCCGGTACAAAACGGTAATAATTACAGAGAGAAACCGTTAAACTGACAAGCTCCGGATACTTATGAGATTCACCATGTAAAGGCAAGGAGGAATGCCTTTACATGAGATAATGAAAGGAAGTTGATAATGAAAAAGCTTAAAATAAAAAGCAACTTACCCCCACACCAGAACATTGCCATGAAAATAGCGAATTTTATTAAGCGTTATACCTATGTTTTTATACTGATAGCTACGATCACAATATCTATCACGATAGGGTATAATATATATGACACGTTAAAAAAGGACATCAAGGTTGTCGATGGAGAAAGCGAAATAAACATTTCGACTATGGGGGAAGATCTTAAAACCGCATTCGAACAAGCAGAGATTTCTGTTGAATCATATGATTACATTAGTTCACCACTTTCAGCTAAATTATCAAATGACGATATTGAAAAGGTTCAAATTAAGCGAGCTGTTCCTGTTGATATCACTGTTGATGGAAATACAACCGAAGTAATGACATATCTTGATACGGTGGCAGAAACGATAAAGAACAACGGAATAGTATTGGCACCATTGGATAAGGTTGAAGGTACAGAACTAGATGATCCCATTAGTGCCGGAATGGAAATAAAAATTGTTCGGGTAAAAGAGGAAGTGCTGACGGAACTTGAAGATATACCATATGCGATAGAGGAAACTCCCAACGAGAAGATGAACCAAGGAGAAAAGAAGCTCATTCAAGCTGGTATTGAAGGGATTCTAGAAAAAAACTACAAATTAACATACGAGGATGGAGTTATCAAATCCCGTGAGTTTATGGAAGAGAAAATAATTGAAGACCCTATAATTGAGAAAACGGAATACGGTATAGTACCTAATTTTCAAACCTCCCGTGGTGAGCTTGTCAGATATTCAAAGGTGCTAGATATGCGAGCAACTGCTTATACCGCATCATTTGAGGATACTGGGAAACACCCGGATCACCCTCAATTTGGGATTTGTTATACTGGGATGAAAGCAAGAGAAGGTGTTATAGCAGTTGATCCTAAAGTGATTCCCCTTCATACAAGGCTCTATGTAGAAATAGTAGGGGACACTCCTGATTACGGTTTTGCTTATGCTGGGGATATTGGGAGTGCAATTAAAGGAGATTTAATTGATTTATATCTAGATACAAGTGGAGCTGTACGTAAATGGGGAGTTAAAAAAGTTAGAGTGTATATTCTAAATGAGCAAAATGACAACAGATGGAAAGAGACAGATTATATAAAGTAAGTAATAAATAATTAATTTGCTTATGTGCCGGAACAGAAATGTTCCGGTATAGTTTTTGTATAATATCGTAAAATGTTCATAACAGGGAGTGACATGGGTGATAAACACAAATGAAATATTAGCAAAACACAATATTCGCCTTACAAAATCATTAGGACAAAATTTTCTAACTGATGCTAATATTATTCGGAAGATTCTTGATGCTGGTATGCTTACCAAAGAGGATCTTGTTATTGAAATAGGCCCAGGTATTGGGGCATTGACAGTTTCAATTGCCCAAAGTGCAGGGAAGGTAATAGCAATTGAGATAGATAAGAGCTTAATTCCCATACTTCATGACACTGCCGGACAATTTAAGAATGTAACCATAATTAATGATGATATTTTAAAAACAGATATATCTTCATTAATTAGCGGCTGGCAAGGCAAGATAAAAGTTATTTCGAACCTACCATTTTATATTACAACTCCTGTAATTATGATGCTTTTAGAAGGCAATTTTCCTATAGAGCTAATGGTATTGATGGTGCAAAAGGAAGTGGCACAAAGAATGTCAGCTAAGCCTAAAACAAAGAATTATGGAGCATTATCAGTTGGTGTGCAAGCAGCAGGAATACCTAAAATGTTGTTTAATGTTTCGAATAATTGTTTTATACCCAAGCCCGATGTTGATTCAACTGTTATGCGCATTATGCTCACCGATCAATATAAAAAACAAATTATAGATTATAATGTGTTTCGCAAATGCGTTAAGGCAGCCTTTGCACAACGTAGAAAGACATTAGTAAATTCCATGAGTGGCACACTGCAAATAGATAAACAGCTTGTGAAAGATGTTATAGCAAAGCTCAATTTAAAGGAACAGACCAGAGGGGAAGAGCTGTCGGTGGAACAGTTTATTTCCCTATCAAACCTCATTTCTGAACATTTTTGAACACACATCCTATACTATAATTAATAGTGGTTTTTAATTATAGGTTTATTTTAAAATCTCCTTGCATATATATTATGAAGCAAATATGACGAGGAGGTATATTAATGGAACGCCCAGAAAGTTTTAGGAAGTACATTATTCTTGAGCAACTAGATTCAGGGTTTGGTATACAGAGGGCTCCAGGAGGGTTTGTCCGCCTTGAAGGGAATCAAGAAGGAATAGGTATATCTGTCCAGATTAAATTTATCAAAGAAGGCACACAACCCTATACCGTTGTCCTTATATATGATAAAGATGAAGAATTAGGAGTTTTTAGAGTTGGTACACTTCAGGTTGTCTCCGGCATAGCAAGCTATAGAAAGTTTCTTGACCATGATACAATAACATCTTTAGATATTAAACCTAATAAAATAAAATACATTCTTATTGTATCGGAGCATCAAGATAGGTTTTTTATTCCCTTGGTTGGCATGTGTAAAAAGGAAGTCCCGTGGGATGAAGTGGTTCGCCAACGCCTGATGAGAAAAGATAAAGAAGTTCAAAAGCACATAGAAAATAAACCAGCCCAAGGAAGCAAAACAGTTCAAAAAAGCAAACCGACGAAAGAGATTGAATGGGTACAAGAGAATAAATCAGCTCAAGAAAAAAACGAAGTATTTGAAGAAAATGTAAGGCCTCTGCCCCAAGAGGAGCATGCTAGGGAATCTCAGTATATAAATGAATATGAACTAGAGGATAATTTAAAGCAGTCTTTTGAGAAAATGGACCCTTTTTCAAACCCTCGCCATGATTACTATTGGTATAGAGTGAACGATATAGCCAAGCTAAGCAATCTATTATACTCCAGCGGTGTAAAGGTACCGCTTTTTGCCAACCCAAAGATCCTTGTAGGGCTTTTTAAATATAGGCATTTGTTGGCGGGCTTTTATCGCTCAGATATAAATGATTTGAACTATTTTGTTTTAGGTGTTCCAGCAAAAGATGAAACAGATGGAAAACCATTTGAAAACATTTGCCTTTGGGTACCAACACAAAATACTGAATTTGGGGATATGGCTGGCTATTGGCTGGTTTACATAAACTTAAAGAATGGAGAATTTGTAAGATAAAATATATAATGGACGCTAAAAGGCTGCTCGCCCATCCCGGGGGAATGCTTCGGCTGATTTGTTTCCTTTGCGGCAAAAGCACTAAATCTAACGCAACGCCTTAAATTGTGCGATGCTTTTAGTGAGTGGTCAAAGGCTCACGGGTCACTCATTATCACGTTTAATATGTAGGGTAGGCATCATGGACTTCGGAGCATTGCCGCTGGCGTCAACAAAAGCACCCGAATCTCCCCCTACTTAAATTATATAGCCAGACTGTTCTTTTGTGTAAATATTGTACTATAGCATTGGTCATAAACTGCGTTTGCGCTCGCCCATCCCGGGGGAATGCTTCGGGTGATTTGTTTCCTTTGCGGCAAAAGACGTACTGTTTTTTCAAATTGACACAAAGTACCACTGTGATATAATGACTTTGTTGTTAATTAATTATTAAAGTCCTTTTAAGCGTATGTTTTTGTGGAGTTTGTTTTGGGTGGACAACCCTTATAATAAATCCAATAAAAAAGGAGAGTTTTATCATGAAAAAATACTTTGAAATTAGCACAAAAACAATTGTTGCAATTGGGTTAGGCGCCGCTATTTTTATGTTATTATTTATGTTTGTCAAAGTGCCATCACCTGTTCCTGAGACTAGCTTCCAGACAGCATATGGTCTAAGCGCTTTATTTGCAACTCTATTTGGCCCTATTGCAGGTGGCCTAATCGCATTTATTGGACATGCCCTAAGTGATGCTATTCAATACGGTTCTCCTTGGTGGAGCTGGGTTATAGCAAGTGGAGTAGCAGCCTTCATTTATGGCTTTGCTTACAAAAACACAAAAGTGGATGAAGGCGAATTTAAGGGGAAAGATATACTTAGGTTCAATGTTATTCAAGTTGTTGGTAATGTCATAGCATGGCTTATCGTAGCTCCTCTTTTGGATATTATTATTTATGCAGAGCCTGTAAACCTTGTGTTTGCCCAGGGAGCTATTGCTGCACTGATGAATTCAATTAGTGCTGGCGTTATCGGAACACTATTATTATTGGCATATGCTGCAACACGCACCAAGAAAGGCAGCTTAATAAAGAAATAGGCACTATATATTACTAAGTTGGAGCAAAGACTATGAGACAAGAGCCCATTATTGAATTTATTGACTATTCATTTCAATACTTTAGTCAAGCCGAGCCAACTTTAATGGATATTAATTTAAAAATATATCCAGGGGAAAAGATATTAATTGTAGGACCTAGTGGGAGCGGTAAAAGCACACTAGGTCACTGCATTAACGGTCTTATCCCTTTTGCTTATGAGGGCGAGATTAAAGGTACACTAAAAATAAAAGGTTTAGTTGCAAAGGAACAAAATATATTTACGCTATCAAAAATCGTAGGAACAGTTCTTCAAGATTCTGACGGTCAGTTTGTTGGTCTGACTGTGGGCGAGGATATTGCTTTTGCGTTAGAAAATGACCGTGTTAATACCCTTCAAATGCATGATACTGTAGCGAAAGTTGCTGAAATGGTGGATATGGGCAAGCTTCTTAAATCATCACCCTTCGAGCTATCGGGTGGTCAGAAACAAAGAACTTCGTTAGCAGGTGTTTTGGTTGACGATGTGGATGTTCTTTTGTTTGATGAACCATTGGCAAATCTTGATCCCGCTACTGGGAAAACGGCTATAGAGATTATTGATGATATTCATAAAAGTACAAATAAAACTGTTTTAATTATTGAACACCGTCTTGAGGACGTCTTACACCGGGGTGTAGACAGAATCATTGTGATAGCCGATGGTCGCATTATTGCAAATATGGTCCCCGATGAGCTGGTATCATCTCAAATACTGATTGAAAATGGTATTCGGGAACCTTTATATATCACTGCATTAAAGTATGCCGGCATTAATGTTCAAAAGGATATGTTTCCAAGTCACTTGGATACTTTAAAAATGCAGAAAGTAGTTCAGCCTTTAAATGCATGGTACAAACGCATTGAAGAACCCGAAAAACAAGATGAAAAACCCAGCATATTGAAGGTGGAAAATTTGTTCTTTTCCTATGATGGAAAAAAGAAGATTATAAATGATGTTACTTTTGATATTTCTGAAGGCGACATGATATCTATAGTTGGTAAAAATGGTGCAGGTAAATCCACTCTTGCCAAAATATTATGTGGTTTTGAAAGCCAAGATTTGGGGGAAATCTATTATTACTCTGAGGATATAAAGGAAAAAAGCATTAAAGAACGAGCAGAGATTATCGGGCTAGTTATGCAAAATCCAAACCAAATGATTTCTAAATCACTTATATATGATGAGGTGGCTTTAGGTCTTCGATTAAGAAATGTATCGGAGGAAGACATAAAGGAACGTGTTGAAAATGCACTGGAGGTATGTGGGCTTTCACCCTTTATTGAGTGGCCAATATCAGCTTTAAGCTATGGGCAGAAAAAAAGGGTAACCATTGCTTCTATTTTGGTTTTAGAGCCAAAGATTATTATTCTAGATGAGCCAACCGCAGGTCAGGATTATTATCATTATACAGAGATTATGAAGTTCCTTGAGAGAATTAATAAAATGGGCGTAACTATAATCATGATCACTCACGATATGCATCTTATGCTGGAATACACGCCACGGGCAATCGTTTTATTAGATGGTGAGGTCATAGCAGATACAAGAGCATCCATTGTATTAACAGATTCAAATTTAGTTGCAAAGGCAAATTTAAAGGAAACATCACTCTATTTCCTTGCAGAAAAAGCAGATATTGAGGATGGAACTCTTTTTGTACAAAGATTTATTGATTATGAAAAGGGGGTCAGAGAAGCAAATGAAGCTTAAATTGTTTTCTTATAATGTAATAGACACTCCCATCCACAGGCTTTCTGGCCTGACTAAATTGATTTGTTTTTTGCTATTAACATTCGCGGTAATGTTCTCTTATGATATTCGTTTTATATTATTTGTTATGGCATTTTCCTTTGTTATATTAAAAATATCAAAAATCAGATTTTCGCAGATAAAGCTTATGCTCATTTATGTAGTGGTTTTTCTTATAACCAATGCTATTTTGACATTCTTGTTTGAACCAGAATATGGTGTGGAGATATACGGAACCAGGCATGAGATATTAAGAATATTCGGAAGATACAACCTTACACAGGAGCAATTGTTATATCAAATTACCAAGGTGCTCAAATATGCTTCTGTCATACCCTTGGGAATAATATTTTTGCTTACAACTAACCCCAGTGAGTTTGCTGCATCATTAAATGGAGTTGGTATTCCATATAAAGTAGCATATGCAGTTTCATTAACACTAAGGTATTTTCCAGATATACAAAGAGATTATCAGAACATTAGCCAAGCCCAGCAAGCAAGAGGACTTGAAATGTCAAAAAAGGCTAGCTTTGGCTCCCGTTTTAAAAATGCACTGCTAATTATCATACCATTGATTTTTTCAACTCTTGACAGAATTGAATCCATTAGTAATGCAATGGATTTAAGAGGTTTTGGAAAGTTGAAAAAAAGGACTTGGTATAGCAAAAAAACAATTATAACTGGGGATTATATTGCTATGGGGTTATCAGTGTTGGTATTTGCCATGTCAATTTTAATATCTATCTTTATTAATGGCAGTAGATTTTTTAATCCCTTTATTTAGAATTAAGACAACTAGTTTAGACCGGGGGTCTGAACCGTTGTATAATTACATAAGGCTTTTGTGATGCAACCTAAATAAACATAAACTATATAATATGAAATATGAAACTCTTATGTATACTACAATATACTGGACAACGGTATGCTAAATATGTAATGTCACAAAACGTGTTACATTAATTTTCCATCAAAGGAGATTACCAATATGAAACCAATCCTTGTTTTCCAAACTGATTTTACTTACAAAGAAGGTGCAGTTTGTGCAATGTACGGTGTTGTCAAAAGTGTAGACCGTGAATTGGAGATAATGGACGGTACTCATGAAATTCCAAAATTTGATGTCTGGAGTGCTTCATATCGGCTTTACCAGTCTATGAGGTTTTGGCCTGAAGGAACTATTTTTGTATCAGTTGTGGATCCTGGGGTAGGAACAGAACGTAAAGCAGCAGTTGCAAAAACAATTGATGGATATTATGTTGTATCGCCTGACAATGGATCTTTAACACATGTTCACAACATGGTTGGCATCGCTGAAATAAGACAAATAGATGAAAAAATCAATCGACTTAAAGGAAAAGGCACAGAAAGGGTCAGTATTTTTCATGGACGTGATCTCTTTGGTTATTGTGCAGCAAGATTAGCAAGTGGCATCATTACCTATGAACAGGTAGGTCCTAAATATAGTGTGGACGAAATTGTGAAGCTTCCTGTTTTTGAACCGACGGTCGAGCCAGGATTGGCAAAAGGTATATTTGAGATTAATGATCCCAACTTTGGCAACCTGTGGACCAATATCACAACAGATGAATTTTTTAAAGCTGGATTTAACTATGGGGATTATATCTATGTGAGTATTAAACATGGCGGAAAAGAGAGGTTTGCCGATAGAGTTCTTTTCGAAAGGTCCTTTGGTTATGCATCTGAAGGTGATGTGATGATATACACTAACGAATTGATGAAAATAGGCATGGCAATAAGTCAGGGAAGTTTCTTGGAAAAACATAATTTATCTTATGGAGCTGACTGGGAGGTTGAATTTAAAAAGTAAAGAGGGTATTTTGCGAGGCTACTTATTTAAGTACCGCCGTACAATAACCTCATATTGTAAATGAAATATTTAAAAGGATACATCGCAAAAGCATTGAATAAGGAAGTGATATCTTATGAGTAATATCTTGGTATTTCAAAGTGATTTCGGTCTATCAGATGGTGCTGTAGCAGCAATGTATGGAGTGGCACATGATGTGGATATGAATTTGAAATTGTACGACATAACACATGATATAACCCCATACAATACTTGGGAGGCGTCGTACCGACTGTTTCAAGCTATTGAGTTCTGGCCAGAGGGAACTGTGTTCGTTTCTGTGGTTGACCCGGGGGTTGGAACGGATAGAAAGAGTGTAGTAGCTCTAACAAATAAGGGGCATTATATTGTAACGCCTGACAATGGAACACTAACTCATTTAAAAAGATATATTGGAATGAAAGAAATGCGTGAAATTGAAGAGTCAAAGCATAGACGCTCTGATTCACAAAACTCATATACATTTCATGGAAGGGATATATACGCATATACTGGTGCAAAATTAGCATCTGGACAAATTGCTTTTGAAGGGGTTGGAGATGAGCTTAGCATTGATGATATTGTTGAGCTAGAGCTTAGCAGCGTTATAACGACTGACAAGAGTATAAAGGGTTCCATAGACATTTTAGACATAAGATTTGGAAGCCTTTGGACCAATATAGAGAGAGACGATTTTTTAAAGCTTGGCATCGAGTATGGAGACTGGATTGAAGTGCTAATTAAAAATGGCTCTACTCTTGCATATAACAATAGGGTTACGTATGGAAAATCCTTTGCAGATGTATATGTGAGTGAACCCGTTATATATGTAAACTCACTTTATAGAATGGCATTAGCCATTAACCAAGGCAATTTTGCAAAGGCTTATAGCATAGGTACAGGGAGGCATTGGACAATAGAGTTTAGGAAAATTAATTGAGATATACATGTGAATAATAAATTTTCCGTTAGTGCATAGCTATATCTCAAAAGATAGCTATATATAACCATTGACATTTATATTTAGCGTTCTGAAGACTTGGGCAACTTAAGTCTTTTTGATTATCTAAATAAGTAGTATAATGGCAATGTGTGTTACAATAGTAGAAATTAATGATCTATAATTATGAAATAAAAATATTATTCTTTAGTTTTGGAACACTAAGCGGAAATCCTTGGTAATCCAATTGCCGAGTAGTTCACAATAGAAAGTATTATATATTTAAAGGGGTTTTAGAATGTCTGAACTAAGTAAAATTTTTGGCTCGCAAGTCTTTAATGATTCGGTGATGCGTGAAAAGCTACCGGCTGCTACCTATCATGAAGTGAAAGATATAATTGTTAATAACATGACTTTGGATTCAAACTTAGCAGAGGCTATTGCAAGTGCCATGAAAGAATGGGCTATAGAAAAAGGAGCTACGCATTATAGTCACTGGTTTCAGCCCATGACGGGAATGACTGCAGAAAAACATGATTCCTTTCTTTCTACAACAAAGGATGGAAATATTATTATGGAGTTTTCCGGAAAGGAATTAATAAAGGGCGAATCCGACGCTTCTTCATTTCCGACTGGTGGAATTCGAGTTACTTTCGAAGCGCGCGGATATACCGCATGGGATTTTACTTCACCTGCCTTTGTAAAAGATAGAACCCTATACATTCCAACGGCTTTCTGCTCATACAGTGGAGAGGCTTTGGATAAAAAAACACCGCTTTTAAGATCCATGGATGCTCTAAATAAGCATGGTATGCGCGTGTTACGAGCTCTTGGAAACACGACTGCCAAAAAGGTGGTATCGTGCGTTGGTGCTGAACAAGAGTATTTTCTTATTGATAGAAAAATGTTCATGAAAAGAAAGGATCTTATATATAACGGGCGCACACTCTTTGGCGCAAGCCCCCCAAAGGGGCAGGAGATGGGAGACCAATACTATGCTGCCATAAAAACAAGAGTATTAAGCTTTATGCAGGATTTGGATGTTGAATTGTGGCGGTTAGGAATCCCTGGCAAAACACGGCATAACGAGACAGCACCTGCACAGCATGAAATTGCACCAATTTTTAATATTGTCAATGTAGCAACAGATCAGAATCAGTTGATGATGGAAACCATGAAAAAGGTTGCAGCAAAACATGGTTTAGCGTGCTTGTTACATGAGAAACCATTTGAAGGTGTAAATGGTTCGGGAAAACACAATAATTGGTCGATTGGTACTGATGATGGTGTTAATTTATTGGATCCAGGCTCTAAACCTCATAAAAATCCTTTATTTTTGCTGATTCTATCAATAATCATTAAGGCCGTTGATGTGTATGCCGAGGTTATAAGAAGCTCGGTTGCCAGCGCAGGAAACGATCTTCGCCTTGGTACCCATGAGGCTCCTCCTGCTATTATATCTATTTGCTTAGGCGATCAATTAACAGATATTATAGAGCAAATTGATAAGGGAGGGGAAGCTACAAATTCAATAGGTTCTTCAAAGGTAAAGATGGGTGCTTCCGCGCTTCCTATATTTGCAAAGGATTTTAACGATAGAAATAGAACCTCTCCATTTGCATTTACAGGAAACAGGTTTGAATTTAGAATGGTAGGCTCATCAAGATCTATCGCAGGTCCAAACTTTATTATAAATACAATTGCGGATATTTTCTCAGAAGTTGCTGATAGGCTTGAGGCCGTTAAGGATCCAAATGCAGAGGCAAAAGTCATTACGGCTGAATTTATCAGAAAACATAAACGTATTATTTTTAATGGGGATAATTATTCTCAGGAGTGGGTGAAGGAAGCAGAAAAAAGGGGATTGTCCAATATCGATAATTTTGTCGATGCTAAAAGAACACTCCTTCAAGAGACAAATGTAAAAATGTTCGAAAGAATGTGTGTTTTATCAGAGAAAGAAAATCATTCACGCTATGAAGTGCTGGTGGAAAACTATAACAAAACAAATAAGATTGAAGCCTTGACAGCCATTGAAATGGTAGAACGCGATATTCTTCCCGTAGTGTATAGGTATATCGGTGAGATAGCATCCTGCATCAATCAGGTTAAAGCTACAAGCATTAACACCGCCGTAGAGACGCAGGAAAGAATATTAGAAGATATTTCAGTGCTGGCTGTATCCGCAGACAAAAAAGTAAGAAATCTTAAGGCAATATTGAAAGAGGTTTCATCAATTGATGATACGACATCGCAAAGCATTGAATATAGAGACAAGGTGATTCCTACAATGAAAAGTTTACGCAAGGATATTGACGAGCTAGAGACCTTTGTTGATGCAAAATACTGGCCAATGCCAACATATGGGGATATGCTGTTTGGGATGGATTAGTAAAGATGATAGAAAAATGAGTTATTTTTTATTCAGGCTGTTTCTAAATTCGCTTGGGGAGGCTCCCTTTATCTTCTTAAAAGATTTTGAAAATTGGAATGGATCTTCATAGCCCACTGAACGGGAGATATCCCCTATAGTGAGCTCGGGGTTTTGCATTAAATCCACAGCTTTATCCATTCTATAGCTGATAAGAAAGCTTTGTGGTGACATGTTCAGGAGTCTTTTAAAGATTACGTATAAGTAGCTTCTATCCAGTCCAATATATGAGGCAATATCAGAAATGGATATCTTTCCGGAATAGTTTTTTGAAATAAACTCAATAACCTTCTTTACGTACTTTTCCTGTTCAAAGGATTTAGAGATATGCTGAGGCACTTCTTGATTGTTTTGTATCAATAGAGATAGAAAAATATATAAATGTCCGAGAAGCATAAGTTCAGATGATGTATTTAACCTTGCCACCGAGATCATATTACTTAGGCAATCTTTTAACTTGTCATCTTCTTTATAGGTGAAAAAAGGCAGCTCAATGTCTATATTTGCTTTATTCAAGAAGGATTCGGCTTTTAGCCCTTGAAATCCTACCCAAGAATATGTCCACGGGTCACTTGAGCTGGCGGTATATGTAACCAGACGATTAGGGAATATCACAAACCCATCACCTTGAACCAATTTTCTTGTGGTTTTACCATCGTAAAAGGTGCCACAACCATTTAAAATATAGTGGACGATAAAGTGATCTCTAAGCCCTGGACCCCAAGAATAATCAGGCTTACACTTTTCTACACCGCATCTGTATACATTCAGATCTGTTTGATCTGATTGATCAAAATAATACTTTTCTAGCATAACCCCTCAAACAACATAATGACATATTATAAAAACATTGTACCATTTACAATTGGTGGTTACAATAATACAATGAAAGTATAAAATAACATAGTTACAGTTTTACTTTTGTTATATGTATTAATTTTGCATTTTTAGGACAGTGTTAAGGATTAGTGCGTCATGTTGAGCGTTAGCGAAGAATCTTTGGGCCATCTATCGGGTCAAGATTCCTCGCAGGCTCGGAATGACAGACTTACTTGCATCGCACTATTTACATTATAATGTACAAGAAAGGGGAAATTTTTATGGCTGAAATACGTTGGAATCCATTTATTAAAGATTGGGTTATGATTGCATCCCACAGGCAGGATAGGCCTCAGATGCCAAAGGATTGGTGCCCATTTTGTCCAAGCTCAGGTAACGTACCTGACTATGATGTGCTAAAGTATGATAACGATTTTCCAGCTCTATCACAAGAACCACCAGAGCCTGATCCTGTAGCAAATCATTTTTTAAAAGCTGAAGAAGCATATGGAAAGTGTGAAGTTATATTATATTCTCCAGAACATACTGTCACACTACCAGAACTATCTGAGGAACACATTGAAAAGCTGGTCAATCTATGGACAGAGCGATTTATTGAGCTTTCAAAGGACGAAAAGATAAAATATATATTCATTTTTGAAAATAGGGGTGAGGTGGTTGGAGTAACCATGCCACATCCTCACGGTCAGATATATGGTTATCCTTTTATACCGAAAAAAATAGAGCTTGAACTTGAAGCGTCAAAGGAGTATTTTGATAATCATGAGGAATGCCTTATGTGTCGTTTCTTGAGTGAGGAGCAGGCCTTTGAACAAAGAATTATCTTTGAAAATCAAGACTTTTCAGTGATATTGCCCTTTTTTGCTGAATATCCTTATGGCGTAAATATTATTTCGAAAAGGCATGTTGAAAACCTTTCTCAAATGAGTGATGGAGAAAAAAGTAATCTTGCAAAAGCTATTCGTGAAACTGCTGGAATGTTGGATTCGCTTTTTGATACAACATTTCCCTATATGATGTGTATGCATCAGAACCCTGTGAATGGCGAAAATACTCAAGACTATTATCATTTCCACATTGAGTTTTTCCCACCAATGAGGTCAAAGGAAAAACAAAAGTTTAATGCATCTAGCGAAACAGGAGTATGGGCTCATTGTAATACCACAGCACCAGAAGAAAAAGCCGAGGAGCTTAAAATTGCACACCGGAAGTTTATTGCAAAGCAGAAATGATTATTTTTAGGCGTGTTCGGATTTGGAATTATAGGAGATGTTCTTTTTGAAAAAAATGAAAACCAAGAATGAGAAGCCAAGAATGAAAGCTGAAAATGAAGAACTAAGAATAATCAAGGGGAATGGAACATTATTAAGTATATTTAGGGAGGTTGAAGATGTCTGATTTATTAATTGATAGTTTTATTGGTTATTTTGGAGGCACAAAAGAGGAAATTAGGGCATTTAGGGCTCCTGGTAGGGTTAACCTCATAGGTGAGCATACTGATTATAACGGTGGTTTTGTTTTCCCAGCGGCATTAACCATGAGCACAACAGTCTTGGCAAGACCAAGGGCAGACAGACAGATAAACCTTATTGCAACCGACCTGAAGCAGATGGTAAACGCCGATTTGGATCATTTAGATCGCTACAAGGGCTTGAAATGGGGAAATTATCAGCTTGGTGTTGCCGATGAGCTACAAAAGGCAGGGTATTCACTGTCGGGCTGTGATCTTTTATACGAGGATAAGGTTCCATTAGGAAGTGGTTTGTCATCCTCTGCAGCAATTGAAATAGCTACCGCATTGGCTTTAGTAAGTATAGGATATGCTTCTGAAGGCATTAAAGACGATATTGATATGGTAGAATTGGCAAAAATATCACAAATAGCAGAACACAATTATGTTGGTGTTAAATGTGGGATTATGGATCAATTCGCATCTGCAATGGGGAAGAAGGATATGGCTATATTCTTAGATTGTAGAGATTTGGACTATGAATTAGTGCCCTTAAAATTGGAAGGCCACAAAATAGTTATCTCAAACACAAATAAGAAAAGAAGGCTTAGCTCCGGAAAATATAACGAAAGAAGAAATGAATGTGAACAAGGGCTTAATATTCTTCAAAAAGTGTTGCCGGGCATTAAATTTTTAAGAGAAGTGTCAGTGCAGGATTTTTTGACACATAAAGAGCTGATAACCGATGAAGTAATT
>DASRMZ010000010.1:0-4788 GCA_035647675.1 Thermoclostridium sp.
AATCCGCGTCATTGTCCTGCCCGACCAGGTGCGAGATGATGAGATGCCCTTGATCGCTCACCGCATCGCGAAACAGATCGAAGCGGAGCTGAATTTCCCGGGTCAGATCAAAGTAAATATGATCAGGGAAAGCAGAGTCGCAGATTACGCCAAATAGACAAAATTGAAAAGTCCGGCATATTGCAAACGCATACTATACAAGAGCCGGATACTCTCAATTATTAATGACAACAAGAGCTTGAAAAAAGTTGTTAGTCTAACCGGGAGGGAAATGAAATTTTCCCTCCCGGTTTTTTTAGGGATTTTTAATTTGGATGGATGTTTGCATGGGAATTATCCTTTAAACAAACCCTCCATCTTTCCAATAATTCTTTTTCTGTCTTCTTCTTCCGTTTTTAAATCTAGTTCAATCTTTAGTTTGGATCCTTCTTTTGAGTTGAGCGGAAGAAAGGCTTTTGCTAAATTTTCAAAAGAGCCATCCTCCATTTCACAAACTGCAAATTTACCTTCGATACGGTCAATTGTCACGATCATGCTTTATTCTCCTTCCGTTTATACTATGGCTTGCAATTTTTACAAGGCTCAAATCCCTGTGCAATTGCATCCGATTTGCTTATTTTAATTTTACTCTTACTGAGGTGTCCACAATTTTCCCTATGATATTTTTTCCCCGTTTTAGTTATATACACAACATCTCCATCTATTTTTTTCGTAGGAGTGGTTGTTTTTGCAGCAGTAGGGGCTGATGTTGTAGATGTGGTTTCCTTGGTTTCAGCAATGGTGCTTTGCTCAGCCTTAGTGGATGTTGCTGTCTTCTTTGTAGTGTTACTTGCAACTTTGTTATCAGCCTTTTTTGTTATAACAGTATCTATTAACCCTGAATTGGGTTCCTTGTTAATAGATATGTCTGATCCGTTTGACGTTGCAATTATTGTTCCTGATAAATCCGTCCGAAATATCTTGCAATCAATGGAAGACAAATTATTTATGGTTTTTTCTGTGGGATGGCCGTAGCTATTTTTAGCTCCAACGGAAATTATAGAATATTTTGGAGCTACTTTTTTAAGAAAAGTTAAACTGCTAGAGGAACTTGAGCCATGATGCCCAACTTTGAGCACATCTGCTTTTACATTCGATAGCTTTTTTTCTACCGGACTTTCTGCATCTCCCATAAATAAAAAGGAGTTTTGCCCGAAGTCCAGTTTTACGACTGCTGACCAATTATTTAAATTGCTCCCGTGATTAGATGTGGGTGATAAAAATCTGGCATGTAGTCCGCTCATATTGATGATGTCTATACCGGTTTTTGCCATTTCAACATCAACATTATTTTCAATCAAAGCATCAAGCATGTTTTCGAAAATTTTTGTCGTGTGTTCTTTATTTGGCATATAGAATTTGCCGATATTAAGACTGTTGATAACGTTAGTCATTCCTCCAATATGGTCGGAATGCGGATGCGTTGCGATAACAAAATCTATAGTGCTATAACCTAATCTTCTTATGTAATTTACCACTTTTTTGCCGCTGGCACTTTCACCGGCATCTATTAACATAGTTTGGTTATTGGGTAGTTCTATAAAAATACTGTCTCCTTGTCCAACATCAATAAAGTGTACTTTTAAGTTGGCCGATAACATCTTACTGGAAAGATTAGATGAAGAAGTGGAATTAGCGGATTTTTCAGCCGTCTTCTCAGTAATATTTTCATTTTTAAGTTCAGAAGATTTTTCGTGAGAATATGTATTCCTCGATTCAGAGAACGTCGTCTCTATGCTTGAAGTTGATGCTTCAATAATAGTCGATTTAATTTCAGATTTATGTGCGGTGGAGGAGCTTTCGTCATTATTCTGCAAATCAGATTCTATTTCATTCAAATCTGTTTGAGAATCATGATCTATTACAGAGGTGTACAAGCTTTGACAAGCTGTAGCTCCAACAGCTAGAAGAACGACAAGAAAAATGGCTGAAATTCTAAAAATTGATGATTTGTATTTTCCTTTGTTGTGACAAATCATGGGCACATCCCCTGTCAATAACATAACAATAATCAAATTGTTTATAGTTGAAAAGGATCGGAGAAAAACTGTTAATCCGAATGCTATTTGAAGCAATTGAAATTATTCGGAAATTATTATTTAACTTTGATATACAACATCTCCTTATTACTACTCTATATATTATGCGTTAAAAAAGCAATTTATACAGACTTTTTGATTATTTTAGAATAATGGTATTTGAAAGACTGGCATTGTATTAGGAGAATCATTTTTGTGAAAGGAAGGTGGCTTCCTGAATAAGCAGATGGAAATGTTTTAACAAGGCTAGCTTATTATGAATATTTCAATTAATGGAGTGGTGCAGATAGTTCTTATTTTAACAATTTGCCTATTCTTTTTTTTAAGCTATTTCTCACGGTATATTCTTGTATATATTGCATTTGAAGATTTAAAACGGTGCCCTCCTTCGCGTGAGACGGGATTATTGATGCAGGTAAGTGAAAGAATGTACCGTCTTCAATTCCACAAATTGCATAATTCCCCTCAAAGCGCTCGATTATGAAGAAAGGATTTTGGTTGGCTCTATATCGGTAGCACCCGGAGAGACTGATGCACAATATGAAAGTAATCGTACAAATCAGAAAACATTGAATTTGTTGCTTCACACTTCTCATGCATATACCTTATGGATAAGCTTAATACTCTAAAACTATTTTCATGATAATCCATATGGACCAAAGATTCCCGAAGATTTGTCAGCATTAGATGTCATTTCTATACAATACCTCCTAATATAAAACCCCAATTATTCTTGTGGTGTTTACTTCATAAAGGGAAAAACAGTATCCTTTAAAACGATAATTCTGCCCACTGTCTATAGTATAGATGCCCATATAAATTTAAGCTTAAATCAAATATCGAGGAAATTATTGTCGCCAGCCAAGTCAAAATCAAATAGATCTTCTGCCAGTTGTTCTAAGTCAAGTTCAGCCAATAAAACTCTTCTTTGTTGTAACTGGCTTCAAAAATCTTGATATAGGTTATCAATAATGAGCAGAGCTCTAGCCATTATATACTTCACTTTCTATTAGCTTTTCGCAACAATGTAGGTATTGTGGAGAGCGTTAAAGAGTTAGGGTGAAGACAGTAGTTATATTGTGAAAAATATATTCCTCAAGGTAAGAATATAAAATTTCTGTCGATTTAACCTTAATAGACAGAAAAATGTGTGTTTACTAATTGCCTATTTATTACAACAGAACAACAGTCCTAAAGCAATACTAGGGGTGATTTCCAGCATAGCAATATTGGAGGTGCAGGCTCAACACAACTGACGGTATTAGATATTATCTTGATCTATTAGCGACGCCTTACCACACCTGATTGTTGTCCGGAGTCTTTCGTATCGGATTTGATGGGATATTGTCTTTCGTGATTTTGCGATTCTGACTTGACCGAATCAGTTGGTTCTGCCAATTCGGTGATATTATCAGGTGAAGTGGAAGCTACCGACTTAGTGGATTTGATCGGTTTGGTTGGTGTTTCTGTCCCAGCATTGATTGACAGCATTTTCTCCGTTAGTAGTTCTAATAATTCAAGCTTAGACGTCTGCACATCTATGATGTATCCGATCACATAACCGGACAAGAAGATCAGAACAGCACCTACCAGGTACGGTATAAACAAAATTGCCGAACTAGCAGCTTTAGCCAGGATAATTCCACCTATAATGCAGATGAAAGCGAGCGTGAAAAGTATAGAGCGAGCAATATTACCCGACTCGAGGTCATAGTTTCTCACATAATTTTTTATATTTATTCCCATTGTTTTTCTCCCTCCTTAAGTTCGAACCAACACGAGTCCGGGATCAATTTTTGACAACAGCGTTTAGCATCAAAAGAGATCCAGAACAAACAGGTAACTTCAACAACAACAAATAGACCTCTGAGATTAATATTTCAGGTCTGGCGGCTCAACACGCATACTGAAATTAATATTTTTGCCAATTTCAATATAGAAAAATAATTACTAAGGGAATTATTCGCAAGATCATGATAACCTCCAATAAAGTTATTCTCAATGAGTAAGTATTTTTTTGGAAGAAACATTATTTTACAGTGTAATATATTGCAGTCTTAATAATAAAATAACATTTTGACAAATTGTAATCAAATGATAACTTTTCTAAATGTGCCTTAGGTTTTATCTTATATGGCAAATCCCGAAACAGGTATTATCTCATCATGCTGAGATTTTGGGTATTGGGTCAGCTGAACTTCTGAACTCAAATATAATGACCTGCGAGTTGCAGCTGAATATTTACCAGACGAAATCATTTCACAGATGTAAGAGATATTGTTACATAAAAACTGACAGCTGCTTGTTAACTCATCATCAGCACATTCACTTCTGAAACTGTTCGTAAAACAGAGATTTAATCGCCTTCAATGCTGAAAAAGTTGTTCCCTGATTAGATCCAATTGCCCTCGCTGCAAAGACTGTTCGTTGGATTCTAGGCCTTCCACCTTCGATGACGCAGCTTCACAATAGCCTGAGTCTTGCCCGCTTCAACATTGCCTCATGAGCAAAAGCTTGTGATACAATTAGCTCAATTAGGGAGGGCGCCGTGAATATTCTGATGATTGGTGACATAGTCGGCCGCTCAGGCAGGGATGCGGTAATTAGTTGGCTTCCGGCCTACAGGGAAAATAATGAGATTGATTTTTGCGTTGCCAATGCTGAGAATTCTGCGGGAGGCAAAGGCATAAATGCCAAGATTGCGCGCAGT
>DASRMZ010000011.1:0-8883 GCA_035647675.1 Thermoclostridium sp.
AGATATTCAAATAAAAGCTTTAGTATAGGTGGATTCAATTTCGACATTTCAGGCGATGATTTGATACGTCTGGCTTGTGTATACGGTGGCGCAATTCATCATACACTGGATATTTATCACAATATTATTGCTAAATGTGGAAAACCAATAGATTTTGAGATGTCAATAGACGAAACATTGTCATCCACCACACCTGCTTCTCATTATTTTGTAGCTGCTGAGTTAATTGATGCGGATGTTGATGTAACAAGTCTTGCACCAAGATTTTGTGGTGAGTTCCAAAAAGGGATCGATTATATTGGGGATTTAGAACAATTTACAGAAGAGTTTTCTATCCATTGTGCAATAGCAGAGCATTTTGGGTATAAAATAAGTGTTCACTCTGGCAGTGATAAGTTCATGGTATTTCCAATTGTCGGCGAAAAAACACATGGAAACTACCATTTAAAAACAGCAGGCACAAACTGGCTGGAGGCTGTTAGAGTTATTGCTAAGCATGATCCTGATTTATATAGAAGGATGCATACCTTTGCATTAGAGCATCTAGATGAAGCAAGAAAATATTATCATATTGGAGCTAAAGAAGAAAATATTCCTGCCCTTGATGATTTGAAAGATGAGCAACTTGAGGGTCTTATGGACCTGGATGATTCAAGGCAAGTAATGCATATTACCTATGGCCTTTTACTCCAAGCAGAGGATAAGGATGGGAAATCTTTGTTCAGGGATGAGTTTTATAGTGTGATGTATAAATATGAAGCAGAATATGCTGAAGTATTGAAAAAGCATATTGGACGACATCTAATAACTCTTGGACTATAAATTCATATAGACTTTTCGTATAGGCAGGGCTTTGTTCCTGCCTGTTTTAATGTTTTTTATCATACTATTTTCTTTTTAGTGCATATATATGATATAATGGTCTTGATACCCCTACAAGTGGGGCACTTTAGATAGAGGTTTAGAATAAAGTATGGAAATGGAATTAATATATATTTGTTTTATTTATTTAGTCTTAATTAACATTATTGGTTTTATTTTGACTGGGCTTGATAAATATTGGGCGGTACATCATAAATGGAGATTAGCTGAAAAGAAACTCTTATTGTTGGCTGTATTTGGTGCAGGATTGGGCATATTTATTGGTTGTCTTGTTTTTAATCATAAAATAAGAAATCGCACTTTTATGTTAGGTATCCCTGCAATATTAGTGACTGAAGTAGTGCTTACACTAGTATTGATTTTCTTCACTTTTAGAAGTGGTATAGAAACAAATGTACCATTATTTAATATTATCAAAATATTATACTTTGATGCACAGTTTGCCCAGGGAGTAGTTTAATAAAGGCTTTCTTAATTGAATAGTCACAATGATTTGCTGCAAGAGTATAAAATCCTGGGGGTAACTCTTCAATTCGAAAGTTTCCGCTTAAATCGGATTTTGTTTTGTAAACAGGAATATTGCATTCGTAGCCAAAGAAAAGAAGAATCGCAACATCCTTTACCACATTATGGCTTTTTTCTGTATAAACATTACCAGTTATACTACTTGAATAGTATTCTTTATCTATAACTATATTTATATTTTGTGAGTTAACCTGAACAGGATCCATATGCATATTTTGTTCTTGATCTAGATCTTGAGAGTTTAACTGAACATGCTCTCTTTGAGAACACTTGTTAGAACCTTCCATTACAATACATACCCCCTAACTATATTTATATTTTAAATTAGCCTATGGTGCAGCATATATTTGCTATGCTACACCATAGTACTAGGTTTAGCAGTATTTATTTCCTGGGTCTACCTTAACAGTGGTATCATTATTCTGCATTGTTTTGTTCTTTGATACGTTTTCTGCAGCACTAGCCGCTATATTCCAGGCATTAGCATCGCTATCGCTATCACTGTCATGATCTGCATTTTGTCCCTGATACTGTTTTTGAGATATAGCATTATAGTTTACCTGTTTATTAAATTGTCTTTGTTTGGTTTCTTCCTGTTCATTAAACTCAACTTCTTGCTCTGCTTCAAGTTCCGCTTCTAACTCTGCTTTTATTTGTGTTTTCAATTCAACCTTTAGTTGATTTTTCAATTCGTTATAATCAAATTCAACCATTTTATACTGTGTCCTCCTTTAATATTTATTTACTATATATTATGCAGCTAGTACATAAAGTGATTAACATAAAACGAATATTTATAAAAGTCTTTAACTTGACATTGTCTTTATGCCGTATTATGATTGTATTAATTCAAGTGAATATATGCCTACGGGAGCCAAAGATATAGGGCTGAGAGGGGGTTGTAAACTCCGACCGTACAAACCTGATCCGGTTAATTCCGGCGTAGGGAAGGGTGATTTTGGTTTGAACCGCCTATTCCCGGCGGTTTTTTGATATTTAGAATACAAAATGAATGCACCTCCTGTGTTAAATATTCTAAAAACCTCGCATATTCCGGTTGCACCAAACAAAACCTTTCAGGTGAGGCAATTATACATAAAACAAGCTTGAAAATATGCTGTGATTCATAAATTGCTTAAAATGAAAGGATTGATTTAATGGCTATTGTAAATTTAAGTCTTCAGATTTTACCTATAGTGGAGGAAGAGAAAATATATCCGTTTGTTGATAGGGTAATTGAGCTCATTGAACAAAGCGGTGTTAATTACATTGTTGGCCCCTTAGAGACCACTATGGAGGGGGAACTTGATACATTACTTGATATAGTAAAAAAGGCTCAGGAAGTATGTGTAGACAATGGTGCTCCAAGGGTTGTGTCAGTAATTAAAATAGACTACAAATCAGAAGGTGTGACGATGGATGAAAAAATCTACAAATACAAGTAAAATAAATTCGAAAATCACAGACAAATTAATATTACCAATTTCCTTTATAGTGATAATACTTGTATGGGAAGGCTTGGTGTACATTTTAAAGACACCGGAATATCTTGTGCCAGCACCTAGTGCAGTACTTGATGCACTTATAGAGTATTTCCCATTACTCATGAGACATACCTTGGTTACTTGTGTTGAGGTTATTTTAGGGTTTACAGCTGCTTTGGTGCTTTCAATAATTATTTCACTATTGATGGTACGAGTAAAAATATTATACAAAATATTATGGCCGTATATGGTTATAAGCCAGACTGTGCCATTGTACGTACTAGCACCTTTGTTTATGATTTGGTTTGGATTTGGAATACTGCCCAAAATACTTATTGTGGCGCTTGTTTGTTTTTTCCCTATAACTGTGGGTCTTGTGCAGGGCTTGACATCAACTGAACCGGAGTTGGATGAACTTTTGGAGGTTATGAGGGCTACTCCATCACAGATTTTATGGAAAGTAAGAATTCCCCAGGCAATGCCTCAGTTTTTTTCAGGGCTAAAAATAGCTGCAGCATATAGTGTAACGGGAGCAGTACTTGCTGAGTGGGTAGGGGCACAGGAAGGCTTAGGGATTTTTTTAACAAGAGCTATGAAAACTTATAATACTGCTGCAGTATTTGCAGATGTACTTATTGTTATTGTACTTAGCTTGCTTTTATTTTTTGCTATTTCATTTATCGAAAAGAAAGTTATTAGAAGGAGACATTTATCATGAAAAAATATACAAAAATTTTATTATTGCTTTGCATTTTTACGCTTATAACGGCACTGTCGGGTTGTGGAACAACACAAAGCCAAGAAACGGAATTGATTGTAGTTTTAGATTGGACACCTAATACAAACCATACAGGGCTGTATGTAGCATTAACAGAGGGTTATTTTAAAGATGCAGGGCTTAATGTGACGATAATTCAACCTGAGGAGGGTACAGCAGAGCAAATAGTTGCATCCAACTCAGCTCAGTTTGGAGTTAGCTATCAGGAAAGTGTTACATTTGCACGCTCGGAGGGTATTCCTATCGTATCTTTGGCGGCAGTGATCCAGCATAATACATCAGGCTTTGCATCTTTGGCAGAAAAAGATATTACTTCTCCAAAGGATTTTGAAAATAAGAAATATGGTGGCTGGGGTTCACCACTTGAAGAAAAGACTTTGCGTTACCTAATGGAAAAGGTGGGCGCGGATCCCGATAAGGTACAAATCGTTACAACTGGTGATGCCGATTTTTTCCAGACAACTGGTACAGGTGAAATAGATTATGGATGGATATATGAAGGTTGGGACTTAGTAGCAGCAAATCTAAGAGGCATTGAACTTAATTATATTGATCTTGGTAAAGAAGCTGAGGTTTTTGATTACTATACTCCTGTTATAATCGCAAGCGAGAAGATGATTAGTGAAGAAAAGGAATTGGTTCAGAGTTTTATGAGTGCTGTTGAAAAAGGCTATAAATACTGCATTGAAAAACCTGAGGAAGCCGCAGCAATACTACTTGAAAATGTTCCTGAGCTTGATAGCGAATTAGTTATAGAAAGTCAAAAATTTCTTGCAGGAAAATATCAGGAAGATGCTCAATATTGGGGAATGCAAAAAGAAGAAGTATGGGAAAGATATATGACTTGGCTATACGAAAATGGATTTATTGAAAATGCAATTGACGTAACTAAGGCGTTTACAAATGATTTTTTGAATAAATAGCCGATGATTTTATTGTCATTTGTATCATGATTGAGGAAAGCAATTATATTTGTAGTAAGTCGTTGATGCTAAAATAATGGAGGTCAATGTGGAACAGGCTATAGAAATAACTAACTTATGTAAATTATATATATTAGACAAAAAAGAACTTATGGTGCTGGAGAATGTTGACCTCAAAGTTGCTTCAGAGAAATTCATCTCAATTATAGGTCCAAGTGGATGTGGTAAAAGCACTTTATTTAGAACAATTGCAGGTCTGGAAAAAGACTTTACAGGCTCTGTATTTGTAAATGGTAGTGATATAAGGCATGCAAAGCCTTATATCGCTTACATGCTGCAAAAGGATCTATTATTACCATGGCGAAATGTTTGGCAGAATGTTGTTTTGCCACTCGAATTAGCTGGTACACTTAAGGATACTGATACAGCCTTTTTAGCGGAAATGCTTGAAGAATTTGGGCTTAAGGGGTTTTCAAATGCATACCCAGATGAATTGTCCGGTGGTATGAGACAGCGTGTAGCATTACTTAGGACATGGCTAATGAAGGGCTCGGTTATGCTATTGGATGAGCCCTTTGGAGCGCTTGATGCGTTAACACGCAATCAAATGCAGGACTGGCTTACTAAGGTGTGGGAAAAACATCGCAAAACAGTGCTTTTTATCACACATGACATAGAAGAGGCTATATATCTTTCCGATGAGATTGTGGTGATGAGCCCAAGACCCGGTAAAATAATAGAGTCTTTAACTATTGACTTTGAGCGACCAAGAGAACGTGACATGCTGTATACCCCACAATTCATTGAATACAAAAAGAAGCTTATGTCTGCTGTGTAAGAAAAACAAAGAAAATAAAAGATATAGGGAGATAGTTTGACTATGCAGCTAAATATGTCCGTTGATGGTTGCGTGAATACACTTTACAATCACAAGAACACATGATACAATCACATTATAACATAAAGCATACATAAGACCGTGAGGCAGTGACGTAAATATCTTCATTGTAGGCACATTATGTCATAGAAGGACAGGAGGCGAGTGCTAATGGAAGTACCTGACTATTTCCCAGGAACAGTTGTGCCAGTTTCAAATATCGGGTTTTTGACGGGTATATTTTCAGTAACTAATGGTATAACTTTGTCACAGGTTTGTGAAATTACTGGGCTAGAACCAGGTACCATACAAAATTGGATAAAAAGAGGGTATGTTTATCATCCCGTTGACAGGAAGTATACAAAAGCTCATCTATCGAGAATTGTTCTCATAAACATTCTAAGGGATGCATTTGTTATTGAGAAGGCAGCTAATCTATTAAGCTATGTAAATGGTAACTTGCTTGATCGTGCAGATGATATTATGGACGACAGTGATATATACCAATGTTTATGTAATATTCTGATACCAGAGGATCCAAATAAACAATTAACTATTAGCAATTTATCCGAGAGAATTGATGAACAACTTGCAGATTTTTTTGAGCCACTTCCCGGGGCAAAGGACAGACTAAAACTGGTTATACAGGCAATGATTTATGCTTGGTGGTCTTCAGAATACAAAAGACTTGCAAACCAGTTGACAGAGAATATTTAGCCGAGAGAATCTGTGAAAGGGGGTTTATTATGAATTGGTGGAATGAGTTCACACAGCTACAAAGATTTTTTGCGTCGGTTGCCATTCCTGCTACGCTCATTATGTTAATTCAGTTTATATTGCAATTGCTGGGAATTGCAAATGAACAAGATGGAGTAGATGTTGATGGAGCAGATTTTGACGGCGTTGATGGAGCAGACCTTGATGGCATTGATGGAGCAGACTTTGATGGCGTCGACGGAGTAGATTTTGATGCTGTTGATGGAGCTGATTTTGATGCTTCAATGGATTTGCCTGATGATTATCAAACAGATATATCGCAATTGGATGGCACATTTAAAGACAGCTCTTTTGACCATGACGGAGCAGATGTGGACGAGGGACATAATGGATTACGCCTATTTACCTTAAGAAGCATTATAGCTTTCTTTGCAGTGGGTGGGTGGATGGGGGTTGCCGCTGTTGAATGGAACCTTCCATCAATTTTAGCAGTTATACTTGCTGCTGTGGCTGGAACCTTGGCTATGTACTTTGTGGCCTGGACAATTTTTACTTTTTTGAAAATGCAGCAAAGTGGTAGCATGAGGTATGAAAATGCAGTTGGTAAAGAAGGGGTTGTGTATCTTACCATCCCAGTAGGCGGACGAGGAAAAGTGAGTGTTATCGTTCAGGATCGCCTTTGCGAGCTTAGTGCGCAAACAAATTCTGAAAGAGACATAAAAACTGGTGAAAAAATAGTAGTGGTTGATTTTAACCCAGATGGAGTACTAATAGTAGAACCTAGAAGTTTATCTAAAAAAAATGAAATTAAATAGGAGGTTTGATTTATGCCAGGTGGTACAATACTTATTGCTGTAATTGTAATTCTAGTTTTTTCAACGTTTTTGTTTGTGGTTTCCAGGTACAAAAGGTGCCCTTCCGATCGTATCATGGTCATCTATGGTAATGTAGGTCAGGCAACTGATGGATCTTCATTATCAGCAAAGTGTATACATGGTGGAGCAGGTTTTATATGGCCAGTTATACAGGCATACGAGTTTTTAGACTTAACACCCATATCAATCAGCGTTGATTTAAGAAATGCATTAAGCCGACAGAATATACGCATTGATGTTCCATCCAGCTTTACGGTGGGTATTTCAACAGAACCCGGAATAATGCAAAATGCTGCGGAGCGCTTGTTGGGGCTAAAACACGTAGAGATTCAAGAATTAGCTAAGGACATCATATTTGGTCAGCTTCGACTTGTTATAGCCACGATGGAAATTGAAGAAATCAATACCGATAGGGATAAGTTCCTTGACGCAGTTTCAAGTAACGTGGAAAGCGAGTTGAAGAAGATTGGACTTCGCCTGATAAATGTTAATGTTACTGATATTAGCGACGAGTCGGGCTATATTGAAGCTCTTGGTAAAGAAGCTGCAGCAAAGGCTATAAATGAAGCTAAAAAAACCGTTGCAGAACAAGAAAGAGACGGTGCCATAGGTGAAGCAAATGCACGTCGTGATCAAAGAATTCAAGTAGCTTCAGCCGATGCAGAAGCAATAACGGGTGAAAACGAATCAAAGGCGTCAGTTGCAAAGTCTAACGCCATACGCCGCGAACATGAAGCCGAAGCAACTAAAAGGGCTACATCGTCGGAAAAAATACAAACAGCTATGGCTTTACAAGAAGCCTATGTTGCAGAAAAAGAAGCAGAGCTTGCTCGTGCTGAGCGTGAAAAAGCTACACAGGAAGCTGATATTTTGGTTAAAGCTGAAATTGATAAGAAAAGACTTGCTCTTGAAGCAGAGGCAATAGCTGAACAGTCAAGGCGTCTTGCAAATGGTGAAGCAGATGCAGCTTTCATGAGAATGGAAGCTGAGGCACGGGGTATTCAGGAAATACTATCTAAGCAAGCACAAGGTTATGCACAGCTTATTCAATCGGTTGGTGGCGATTCTTCCAAGGCTACTCAAATGATGATTGTCGAAAAACTTGAAAGACTGATGAAGATTCAAGTTGATGCCATTAGTGGTGTTAAAATTGACAAGATTAATGTGTGGGATAGTATGAGTGACGGAAACCCCACAACGGCAAATTTTCTTTCAGGCATGTTAAAGTCCATCCCTCCGATGAATGAAATGTTTAAGATGGTAGGAATGGAGATTCCTGCGTATCTCGGTAAGGATGCTCAAAAGCTTGAGGTTACTGATGAGGAAGAAAATATAGTCTATGATAGCAAGGATGAAGAGTCTAACAATAAAATCGAAACAGAAGTATAACAAATAATAAATAAGTAAGTCCGATTCTCTCATGCGGTTAGGTGGAGACTTAACTCCACCTAACCGATAAATTTATCTAATTCAGTATTCATTCACTTCCAATCTAAAGAGAACAGTGTCTTTTGGAGACGATAATAAAACAAGCAGACAAGGGTGCGTTATAGCGCACCTTTAGCTATTGTATAATCATTAGCATACTGTGATTGCGATGGCTTGTATTTATTTTTTAATTCGCTTTTGTTTCTAACGTATAAGATCAGGGTACTATTAATAAAGGCTTTTGCGCTGTAATATAGCGAAATGCTAAATAAAATGGAGTTTCAGTTTATCGAAATTATGTAGCTGTGGCTACCGATGGTTGCTGGGATTTCTATTATTATTAGATTGTAACTTAACTACTATATTGACAGACAAGAGAAGCTATTCATATATG
>DASRMZ010000012.1:0-7761 GCA_035647675.1 Thermoclostridium sp.
GACATTCTCTCACCACTTATAGAGGTGGGGGCTTCTCGTTCGGTTAAATTACTGTTTATGAAAGGTCTCTCCCCGTCCCCTTGTCTGCCTCGCCACAGCCAGCAACTCCGTCCCCTTGTCACCCCCCAGCAACTCCGTCCCCTTGTCAGCCTCCAGCCCCTTTTCAGCCTTCTTTCATCAAGTTCATCAAAAAATTGCAATATTTATCCTCGGGAATTGATGCATAATTCAATACAAAAAATCGCTCCCAGCTTTCTGTAAGGCGTACTCTCAATTGTTGTGCATTATATCTAATTCTTTCTGCGATGGCATCATCCTTGGCTTCCATAAAAACAAAGGTTCCTGTATCGGTAGAATACAGATTTATGAATGAATGGTATTTTTCTGCTTCAGATAACAAAACCTTCAGCTTCTCTGAACATTTCTTCCTCATCCTACGCAAGTGCCTGCCAAAAAACCCGTCCTTGAGGAATAATGCAAGGGTCAATTGCTCCTGTGTTGAAACTGTAGACCTATAATCTTGACTTTTTTCTTGATACAGCTTTTTGAGCGTCTGAGGCAATATCATATAGCTAATCCGGATGGAAGGTGCCAGCAAGGTTGAAAAGGATCCCATATAAATCACTCGATGCTTTTTATCAAGACTGAATAAGGATGGAACGGGCCTTCCCTCAAACCTTAACTCACTGTCATAATCATCCTCAAGAATAAATCCTTTGGTCTGTTCAGCCCATTTGAGTAGTTCCAGTCTGTTTTGGATAGGCATAACTAAACCCGTTGGATATTGATGGGATGGGCTTACATAACACATTGACGCTCTTGACTCGAAAAGGGATTCTACCCTAATACCGCTTTTGTCCAGGGCAATGGCATATAATGAATAACCACGGTTTGTAAAAACCGGTCTCACATCTGTAAAGCCTGGCTCCTCAAAAGCAACCTTTGGTGGGAGGATTCCTGCTGTAATATCACAAATAGCATGCAACAGTGTCTGTACTCCTGCACCAACTACAATTTGATTTGGGTTACATTCTACCCCTCTTGCTTGATAAACGTAATCAGATAGAGCTTTTCGCAGTTCAAACTCCCCCTGCGGATCACCATCTTGAAAAAATAACTGAGGGAAATCTGCAACAACCTGAGCATATAATTTTCTCCATTCATGGAAATTGAAAAGAGTGATATCAATATACTCTGTATTCATTCTTGAGGGCTCTATAAATTCTTTTTCCTTTGATACAGGCTTGTTAATGTCAAAAAAGGTTTTATCTAATTGCGCTGCATAATACCCCTTTTGTGGAATGCTATAAATATACCCCTCCACCAACAGTTGATTGTAAGCATTTTCAACTGTAGTTGTACTCAAGCTTAGTTCTTTGGCTACACAGCGAATAGATGGTAGTTTAAAACTAGGCTCTATATTCCCTTTTTCTATTTCCCTACGTATACAAAAATATAGCCTTACATATTTAGGCATACTCTTATCTTGGTATTGACTATACCATGCTGATTCAAAAATCATATACTGTCACCTTCAATTATTTACGAACTGTTACTTTCATAATGGTCAGTTCTGTGCTATATTCTATCATAACAAAAAATATTTTCAAAACCATTGCAGGATTAATAGACATAACAAGCTTTATAGCGTTACAGTTGACACCCTTAATATTTTGAGATATAGCTGTGCACTAACGGAAACGACGCTTCATTTGCAAGGGCTGTATAGTTCCGTTAATGTTTTCCTTATATTGCACAGCTATATCTATTGGGTTACCTGTGAACGGTAACTTTATAGCTTATGAATCTTTATAATCAAAAACAGGGAGCAAGTACAATGACTCATAAAAATGACCACATTAAAAAAATAGTATTAAACGGCTTAATGACGGGCTTAGTTTTCTTAGCAACCAGCGTAATAAAAATACCTACAGTAAATGGGTATATCCACTTAGGAGATGGCTTTATCTTTATATCAGCAATAATATTAGGACCATTTTACGGATCTTTTGCTGCCGGCGTAGGTTCTATGCTTGCCGATCTTCTTTCCCCTTACGCACAATGGGCTGTGCCAAGCTTAATTATTAAATCACTCATGGCATTAATTATGGGGTTGGTTATAAGGCAGAAAACAAAAAAACAAGCTATAATATCAGCAGTTACAACCGTTGCAATATGGAGTTTATTTTTTATAGTCATAAAGGACGTATTAGCAAAAGCCATTGATTTTTCAATAGATAACCTATCTGTAGATTTAGAACAGACACCTGAAAATGTTATGAATGCTGCCTCAGACATTCAGACAAAATTGACAGTTGCAATCATTGGTATTATAATTATCGTGTTTGCTATATTGATTTATTTGGTAAAAAAGCAAAAAACTAAAACTGTCGGGCCTGGAATTGTCATTGGAATGCTTAGTTCGGGTGCATGCATGGTAATTGGATATTACTTTGCAGAGCTCATCCTTTATGGAAATCCTATTTCGCCTATCTTTAGCGTACCATTGAACATCATTCAACTAATTGTAGGTATTGCAATTACAATATCTATTGCGCCTGCACTAATAAAGGCAAATAGATATTACAATGGTAAGGCAGATTAAAAATAAAATGGAGATCTAATAATAATGAACAATAAATATAGAATAATTGACACCCATGCACACATCTTCCCGGACAAAATATCCGAAAAAGCCGTTAAAAATATAGGTAATTATTACAGTTTACATATGTCGGGTAAAGGGACGGTAGACGATCTGCTTGAAAACGGTAAAAAAATAGGTGTAGTGAAGTATGTTGTACACTCTTCAGCAACTCGTGCAGGGCAAGTAAATTCTATAAATGACTATGTCTGCCAAGAGGTTAAAAAACACGAAAACTTTATTGGCTTTGGCACACTCCACCCTGATATGAAAAAACCCGAGGTGGAGGTTCAAAGAATTATTGCTTTAGGAATAAAGGGCATAAAATTGCATCCTGAGTTTCAAAATTTTCGTATTGATGATATTTCAGCCATGTTTTTATACGCCGCAATAGAAGGCAAGCTTCCTCTGCTTATTCATATGGGAGATGAAAACTCTGATTTTTCAAGCCCTCAAAGACTTGTCAATGTATTGCAGCATTTTCCCCATTTAACTGTAATAGCAGCCCATTTTGGTGGATATCAAATGTGGAATGACTCTTATAAATATCTAATAGGCAAAAATATATACATGGATACATCCAGTGCTCTGGAATTTTTAGAGCCTAGTGAAGCAGTAAATATGATTAGAAGCCATGGTGTTCAAAGGTTTCTTTTTGGTAGCGATTACCCTATGTGGGATCACGAGCAAGAGTTGGCAAGGTTTCTTAAGCTTGACTTAACAGAGCCAGAAAAAGAAGCAATCCTCTATTCAAACGCAGCAAGGCTTTTGCTGTAACATCAAATTAATCCAATTATTATCGGGGCAGTCACAACTGATAGAATTGTTGACACCATCACAACCTTAGAAGCAAACACTGCATCCTTGTCAAATAAGTCTGCAAACACTGTTGTCATTGCAGCCACTGGCATTGCAAGTGCTGTAACAATAACTGAAATGAGTATTTTAGGTGCCCCAATCAAATGCAAAATTCCATAAGCCAATAGTGGCATAAGTATTAGCCGTACTGCCGATGCAATGTACACCTTTACGTCGTTTACAAGATCTTTAACCTTTACTGTGCTTATGAGTGAGCCTATTATTAACATGGATAAGGGTAGTGTCATGTCTCCTATGTATTTAACTGCACCTTCTACTACAAATGGTATAGGAATACGAAAAATGAAAATAACAATTCCTACGTAAACTGCAATAACTGCAGGATTTAACAATGCCTTTTTTAATAGATTTTTCATTCCTAAATTCTTTCCTACATTACTAAACATAGAATAACCAAAAGTCCAAGCAAAAATATTGAACGCAACCACATAGAATGAGCCATAGAAAAGCCCATCTGCCCCATACAAAGCATACATCATGGGAAGCCCCATATATGCAGCATTTGGAAAAACAGCAGCAAACTGTGTTATTGGTTTTACATTTTTATCAAAGCCTTTAAATATTATTTTGGACAGAAAAATGCTTATTAAAAAAAATGCCACCGCCGCCAAAAATACTAGCAGGGCATTTTTTAATTTTTCAGATGAATACTCAAAGAAAAAAGAACCTAACACCATCATGGGACTTGTAACATATAACAAAAGCTCCGAGAGCTTTTTCGAAGCTCCATCGGCTATAATTCCTGCTTTACCTGAAATAACCCCCACCACTAAAATAATCAACAATATCAAAACTTGATTAGCTACAACAGTAAAATTCATTTTGTCCCCCTCATAAGCAAACATAATAAGTATACATAACATCTCATTATTTTAGCACATTATACTGGTGTGCGAAACAATTGAATTTTTTAATTTAATTATTAAGCAAAAACAGTTACAGCTCACACCCCTCGTATTTTGAGATATAGCTGTCCAATATGTTGTGGTTATGCATGAAAGCTTGTCTTCACATATTGTACAGCTAATACTTACTATGGTTACATCACAAAATCTTTAATTACGCATTATTTGTGTGCGGGTTTAAATCTTTTCAGCCTTAGTGCATTAGTTAAAACCGATATTGAACTAAATGCCATCGCACCTGCTGCTATCATCGGATTTAGCAGTGGTCCACCGAAAATATATAACAACCCTGCTGCGATAGGTATGCCTGCAGTATTATACGCAAAAGCCCAAAACAGGTTTTGCTTTATATTCCTTATTGTCCTTTTACTTAGTTGAATTGCAGTAGGTACATCCATTAAATCACTCTTCATAAGGACAATATCTGCCGACTCAATAGCAACGTCCGTACCTGAGCCTATCGCAATTCCTGTATCTGCCTGTGCTAACGCTGGTGCATCATTTATTCCGTCACCAACCATTGCAACCTTAAAACCTTCTTGTTGAAGTTTCATTACTTCCTTTGCTTTATCTTGCGGTAGTACTTCTGACATAACTCGATCTATTCCTACTTGTTTTGCTATTGCATTGGCTGTCCTTTTATTATCACCAGTTATCATTGCAACTTCTATACCCATATCGTGTAGTATTTCAAATGCTTGCTTACTGCTTGGCTTAATTACATCGGCAACGGCAATAATACCAGCTTCTTTTTTATCAATAGCAATAAACATTGGAGTTTTTCCCTCATTTGCCAATCTTTCAGCTTCTGAATCCTGGGACATTACAATGTTTTTATCAGTTATAAGCTTTTTATTTCCGATTAGCACATTTTTTCCGTTAATAATAACTTCAATTCCTTCACCTGGAATAGCCTCAAAATGTTCAAAGGGCAAAAAGCTCATATTTTGCTCTTTTGCATAATTCACAATGGCTTGCCCTAATGGATGCTCCGAGCTTCTTTCTGCCGAAGCTGATAACTGTAAAAGCTCATCCTCTTCCATTCCATTTGCAGCTATAATATCCGTTACTTTCGGTTCCCCTTCGGTAATAGTTCCAGTTTTGTCAAATACAATCACATCAGTTTTATGTGCGGTTTCAAGAGCTTCACCATTTTTAAAAAGCACTCCATACTCCGCCCCTCTTCCTGTTCCTACCATAATGGCTGTTGGTGTCGCAAGTCCAAGTGCGCATGGGCATGCAATAACAAGTATTGATACAAATATTGTAAGCACAAAAATGGTGGACTGTCCTGCCAAACGCCAGCCAATTGCTGCAACAATGGCAAAAATAATAACTGTTGGTACAAAATAACCTGCAATAACGTCAGCTGTTCTTGCAATGGGAGCCTTCGATCCTTGAGCGTCTTCAACAAACTTAATAATATTTGCAAGGGTTGTGTCCTTTCCCACCCTTGTTGCTTTGAACTTTATTGTTCCATTTTTATTTATACTAGCACCAACCACATTACTTCCCTTGTACTTTTCTACAGGAATGCTCTC
The DNA here is from genome assembly GCA_035647675.1 of Thermoclostridium sp. GTDB lineage: Bacteria > Bacillota > Clostridia > DSM-8532 > DSM-8532 > Thermoclostridium. Next base: position 5,970 of record DASRMZ010000012.1, read on the forward strand.
ACCGGTAAGCATGGATTCATCTATGGATGTTTGTCCTTCAACAACTATCCCATCAACAGGGATTCTCTCACCTGGTTTGACAACAAGTATATCCCCAACTTCCACTTCGTCGACTGGTATAACCATCTCTTTGCCGTCAATGAAAATGGTAGCTGTTTTAGGGGTAAGACCCATTAGCTTTTTTATTGATTCAGAGGTTTTTCCTTTTGTCACAGCCTCCAAATATCTTCCCAAAAGTATTAAAGTGATAATTACTCCAATGGATTCAAAATACAGCTCATATGCGAATTGAGAGTGCCCTAGTATTATCTGGTATATTGAATAAATACCGTAAATAAACGCAGCACTGGTGCCAATAGCAATCAGTGAATCCATATTTGGTTCAAATTTAACAAGGCGTGAAAAGCCTATAGTATAAAACTGATAACCTGCAATCATGGATGGAATTATTAGGGCAAGTTGAGTTAACGCAAAGTTGAACGGGTACCTGCTTGGGTTAATAATTCCAGGTATAGGTAAGTTTATCATATGCCCCATTGAAATATAGAAAAGGGGTATCGTAAAGATGGCTGAAAAAATAAACTTTTTCCATAATGTGCTTTTCTCTTTTTCTCTGAGATCCTTTTCATGATCGGTTTTTTCCTCATCATCAATGTCAAGAGCAGTGTACCCAGCCTTTTCTATTGCATGCCTAATCTCGGACAGCCTTGTCTTGCTGGAATCATAAACCACCCTGGCTTTTTCAGTGGCGTAATTTACATTAACTTCAATTATACCTGGAAGCTTTCCTATGGCCTTTTCGTTGCTTTTAGCACATACTGCACAAGACATCCCCATAATAGGGATTGTAACTTCCCTTATACTATTATCTGTTAATTCCTCTACATCATAGCCAGCTTTTCTTATAGCCTCATATATATTTGAAATATCAGTAACTGATTCATCATATTCCACATTAAGCTTCTCGGTAGCAAGATTGATATTAGCCAAATTTACACCTGTAACTTTGCTAACATGCCTTTCTACAGCCTTTGCACAAGAAGCACATGTCATTCCTTTAATAATTATTGATTGATTCTTCATATGCATTTTCCTTTCTGCTTATATTATTATCATACTCACCTCAATGAATACCCTTATTTCACATTATGTAACATATCTAATTGCTTGCGCAGCTATATAGGTCTTGCAAATGAAGCGTAGTTTCCATTAGTGCATAGCTATACCCCAAAATATTAATGCAGTGCACTGCGACACTGGAAATGATTATTGTGAGTAATAAAAGAGAATAGCCCACTTCTCTTAATTTGTAAAAGAATTGGGCTATAAATAAGGCTAGGTATTATAATATCTGATTTGCAAAAACACTAAGCTTCTACATGACTTTCTCTCTGTGTATATTGCCTACTCAGAACAATTTAATACTTTTATACCTTCACAATTTTCAATTGTAAATGCTTCTCCCTCATGATTGGTAATTTGAACATTGTTAAAGCTTGCATTTTTAACATTATTTAGGTATATGCCCTTACGTTTCATAGATTCAAGGTTATCCATCATTGCAGGCACATCTGGTTTACCGTCAGTATCCATATGAATAGATACATTATCAAAACTTATATCCTCTATTGGTATTTCAGGTAGACCATAGAAAAAACCTGCACATGCTCCTGCATCTCTGGCAGTTACATTGCTTAAATGTATCCTTCTAAATGCTGGTGTTCCTTCGTCCACGGGCTGAAGATTTTTATCCTTTACAATATCAGCTTTTCCTCCCTCACCGCAGAAATAG
>DASRMZ010000013.1:0-2768 GCA_035647675.1 Thermoclostridium sp.
ACCTTATCGCCTTCAATAGCTACAACTCTTTTTATTAATCTATTTGTTCTAAAATCCTTTTTAAATCGAAGCTCTAAGTCCTTAAAAAAAACTTTATATCTATTTACAAATCCTTCTGTGTTTTCGCCCTTTAAAAAAATAATAATATCACCATGTTTCGGCTCTGAGTAACGATAACTTGCTTTATTCATAATGAGGGTATGCCCCTCAAATAATGTGTTTTGCATTGAAGACTGATGAACAGTGGTCAAGGCATATAACTGACTTTGTAGTAAAGAAGCTACAAGTATTGCAGCAACTAAATAAATAATCCATTCTAAAATCTCTTTACCTATATTCATCTTTTCTTCCTCAGGCATTGTCACCCTCCATTAGATCAAGTCATTGCAATAAAATATACTATAGTCGGCTACTTTAAAAAAGCAACAGAAATATTATATAATAAACACTGGTAAATGTATACCTAAAACAAGCTTCAAATCTTTTTGCGATATTACATAGTTGCTGTTCCCACCATTAAGATTTGGAGATATAGCTGTAACATTACATATTTGTGTCGCCTCTGGTGGCAAAAGTCTTATTTAATCAAATACTAGAGGCTTTACGCTTCATTATGGTAAGAATTGCATCATTTCTTGTGGCAAGAGTAAATGGATGTACAAGCTTTTTCTGATCCTGTAAAAATCGGATTGTAGAGTCAGCACTTAATACAATTGCTTGCTCAATGTCTTCATATGCATTCTTCCTAACCTCTTCTGTAATATCAAATGTTCTTGCAGGTTCTATATAGTCTGCAATAAAAACTATTTTTTCAAGTAAAGTCATTCCTGCTCTTCCCGTTGTATGCCAATAGATGGCGTTTAATATTTCCTCATCATCTACATTGTAGTCCTCTATTGCTACATACATGCCCAAAATACTGTGAACCAATGCATGTGATTGTTTTTGAATCTCATCTAGTACTATTTCGTATTTTTCAAGCAGGTTCTCCTTTTTAGAATGACTTATATTTTTAGCACAATCGTGCAAAAGCCCAGCAATCTTTGCTTTGTTCACATCAGCATTGTAATGTAATGCAAGTTTTTCACATTCATCCATAACACCTATTGAATGCACATATCTATTATAAGCTAGCGATTCTTTTAGCTTTTTTTTCATATCAACAATATTCATGCGCGTCCCCCTGGTATAAACCGTTAGCTATAATATACTCAGTAACAACTTCAGGCACCATATAGTTTATTGAAAGTCCATTTTGAATTCTATTTCTTATATGTGAAGAAGATATTTCAATTTTAGGAGCGGATGAATAGCATATATTTGCTTTATATTCATTTTTATATTCATTTACCAGGTTGCCAAGTTCGCTCTCAGATATATTATGTCTATCAGCCACTATAATGTTTGCCAATTTTAATATTTTATCAATTTTACGCCATGTTGGAAACTGAATAATTGAATCGCTTCCACATATAAAGAACAAATTCTTCTTTGGATACTTCTTATTCAATTCAATAAGGGTATCATAAGTATAGGACACACCAACTCTTTCTATCTCAGTATTTGATACAAGAAAGTATGGATTTGCATCAATAGCAAGTTTAACCATGTTATATCTATGCTGAGCACCTTCTAATTCACTATTTAGCTTATGTGGCGGATTACCAGTGGGAATAAAAATTACTTTATCTAAATTAAATTCTTCTCTAATATATTCTGCTAGTATTAAGTGTCCCATATGAATAGGATTAAAAGATCCTCCAAAAACACCAAGCAATTTATTCACTACCTTTCTGTGGTTCAGATAAGCATTGGGTTATATGCCAAATACCCTTATCTATTAATTCATTAATTGTATAAGAATCTGAACCAGGTACAAATATATGGCATCTACCTATGGGAATTAAAACTTTCACAGCATAACAAGATGATATCGTTTCTGCCATCTTAGGTGATATCTCCCCCATCATACTGTTTGCCGCAACGATTCCTATTCCACCAACAATAGCATCAACATCTCTCACGCTGAACACTATAGCATTTTCGCCCGTTGCCCCTTTGTCTGCACCAGCTTTTAACATTGTATTAGTGGCAATAACATTTGTCCCCAATGCAATAACTTCTGCTTGTGGCAACCTTTGCTTTAGTCTTTCCACAATTACCTTGCCCAGTCCACCCCCTTGGGCATCTACTACAGCAATCTTCAACAGCTATTTCACCCTCTCTTTAAGAAAACACATAAATTACAAAAAATTTGAATCAACAATTAGTTTAAGTTTGATGCTCTTTTCGATAATTAGCCGGAGTCAGTTTCATGCAATTTTTAAATCTATTTATAAAATAACTAAAATTGTTAAATCCCACATCCATTGCAATATCAATTATTTTTTTATCAGTATTTTTTAGTAACTCACAAGCTTTTATTATTCTTATGTGATTCAAATACTCTATCGGTGTCTTCATAACAATTTTTTTAAAATATCTGCAAAAATGACCATCACTCATATGAACCATTTTGGATAGTTCATCTATATAAATCTTTTGCTTGTAATTCGCCTGAATATATTCTATAGCCGGTTTGAGCCGGTCACTTTTGTACATTAAATTCAAGTCTTCTTTTGTTTTTACATTTCTTAATAGCAAAGAAAATATTGCATACAAATGTGATTTTATCAACAATTCATAAGTATACTCCTTTTTTTTTGCTATCTCAATGGTTATTTTAAGATGCTCAAGCAATTCCCCTTCCCATTGCTTAAGTCCTGATA
>DASRMZ010000014.1:0-2492 GCA_035647675.1 Thermoclostridium sp.
GTATTCTACATCGTTAATTATTTTAAAATAAATAGTTTTACCTTTAAGATCATTAAGTTCTAATTCGCTCCATGATTTAGCACCGGCCAACCTTACTATGGCCGATGCAATGTCAGAGTTTTGTCCATCTACTTCATACCATGTTTTCTTGTCAACACTTACCTTATTGTGAAGAATACTATTTGAAGTCATCTCCCTTAAAAAATTAGTTATTCCTATTCCACTAACAGGTGTATCCCCTTTGCCATCTTTTATTTGAGCCGTGACAGTGGTATCACTTGTTCTGATATAAGCATAATCATTAGACTTAATTATATTTACAGTGAAAACTGTGCCGCTTGCTTCAGATTTTTTAAAAAATACCTGTTTATTGGCTAAATCTCCTAGAGTTACATTAGACCAACTCTTACCTCCCCCCAGGTTAGCTATGATACCTTGTATCTTTGCACTTTCGTTAGCAACAGAGTACCATTCTTTATTGTCTATACTAACCTTGTCGGGTGTCGCTCCAAAAAGCCCGTTCATTAAGGCACTAATTCCAACCTGGGATAATTTGGTACTATCTGTTCCCGGTTTGATAGCAGCAGTTATGGTATTACCATCTATAATGAGCTCTAAATAGTCACTTGGATAAGTTCCTTCTTCTGTTCCTAAATCTATTGTAAGGCTAACCTTTAAGTCCTCATACCCACTCTTTTTCAATGTACCCTCTATTGTAATGGTTTTTCCAAATAGACCGCGCAATGTCCCTAGTGAAACACTTTCTTTCCCCGTGCCTAGCAGCCCTGAAACAGATATGTTGCTAATATCTTCAATCTCTCTGCTAATCGGTATAATGTTTACTTTTGACGTTACTAGCCTTGCGCTTTGGGGCGTTGCCACAATTTTTAAAGATGATACCCGCTTACTGTTGTCCTGTCCACTTAAGTCAAACGTGGCAGTTTTACTGTCCTTTATCTTTCCTTCAACACTAACCCCACCGACTGTTAGATAAATTTTTGAAGGTGCAATCTGAGGTAGACTATCATCGTCACCATTACCACCGCCACCAGATCCTCCGCCTATTGGTGCTGGATCTTTAGTAGGTGTCGGTGTTGGAGTATCTTCCTGGCCCGGAATATAATCCCCTTCCCTAGCTTTCCCACCAATATTTGCTGTATAATTTTTATGAATAAGTAATAGATCGGGTTCTGTTTCAATTGATACTCTATTTGCTTTTATTTCTGCCTTATCAATCTTTCCTTTACCCTTTATGGTAGAAGCTGCATTGATATCAAACAGATTTACAATACCGCCCTCACGAACTTCAATGGAGGCACCCGCAGCTTTATCAGAAATGTATAATGTAGCTACAACACCATTTTCAACATGGATGCTTACGCCTGGAGCATCGACAATTACTTCATCAAAATCCCCATCAAGCGTTATATTCTCTCCAGGATCAATGGATATAACCTCCAAATTACTAAACCCCGTTGAGGTAAGGCCTTCTTCTTCAAGTATTACACCACTGCGAATGCTGGTGTCATTTATTACTGTATTTCCTTGTGCGATAATTCGAATTTTACCATCATATTTAAGCACATACATAGTGCCTTCAACCTGGGTATTGGTAAGAGTTATACTATTTTCTCCACCACCGTATATTACTAAATCACCCTTAATAGTTACTCCATCAAGAACTACATTTCCGTTGTCAACGCCTTCAGAAATATATAGGTTGCCTGAAATGGCCATATCTTTGAGTGTAACATCCGCGGTATTTATTAATAGTCCTTTTGAAATGTTTTTAGAATATGTTCCTGTTGTATTGATAATATCATCTAAAATATTATCGACAATTTTGAGTGTTTCTGCTCTGGTAATGTTTTCATTAGGCGCAAACCTATTTCCTGGCCGTCCCAATATATACTTGTTCTCTGCCAAAGCATTAACTGCATCTTTTGCCCACGATGCTATTAGCTTAGTGTCAGCAAACTTATCAGAAGCGCTTTGGTCTTCAACCTGCATATTAAATGCACGATACAGCATAACTGCAGCTTCTTGCCGAGTTATGTTATTTGATGGATCAAACATATTGTTGCCAATACCTACCGTTACACCTGCTGCAACAGCTTTTGCAACATTATCAGCATACCACTCGTTTGTAGGTACATCAATAAATTGCTCCTCAGACTTGTTGGCATAATTCATTACATTGTCAACAATGGTAATAAACTCTGCCCTGGTAATGTTTGCGTCGGGTTTAAAGCTTCCATCAGGCATGCCTTTGACGACGCCCTTATCTGCCCAGTTAACAATTATATCCTCAGCCCAATGACTTGCTACATCTTTGAACATAGCATATGCACTAACTATAAATACTGCTGAAAATAATAAAACTAAACATAAGGGAATGATTCTCTTACATACTCGCTTCATACAACCGACCTCCCTTGTTCTATTTATTCAGCCCCCCCGAAAAAAAGAATTAAAAAAAGTCATAACGAAAT
>DASRMZ010000015.1:0-2177 GCA_035647675.1 Thermoclostridium sp.
CTCATCTTCATCTTCCTTAAATTTATTAACGTCAATTTTGAACCTATCCTTTAAACTATCTGATAAAAACGCTCCAATGTGTTTTAATGCTGTCCATTTCGTAACGATAAAAGCATTTTTCCAGACTGAATGAAGCACCAAGCCACTTAATATCCAACCTACCGATTCCCTAATTGTCAAAAAACCAAGGGGGCTAATGCTATCCAGCATGTGAGCGGATATAATTATAAAGAACGAAACAAGCATTTTTGGTATTGTTTTCTCCCATACTTTACGTGGGTTAAAACTTTCTCCTCTCAGCTTCTTTGATGCAAGAAACCCGAATAAAATATCACCAACGAAAAAAACAAGAAGAACGTGGATTGTGTCTGCTATAGGCGCAAAATAATTTATAATACTTAAAAAAACACCCAGCACCCACCCAGCAGCATTGCTAAAAAAATCTTGCATCACATCAAAAAAATGAATTTTTATACGTTCCATCCTTTACACTATTATTTGATTCGCATTAATAAAGAAATCTAGTTTCTCATCAAAACTATAACCAAGTTGCCCCATGTATAGTCGCATTATTCCCGTTGCCAGAAGTGTCATTCAGTACAGTTCCACTACCTTCTGAAAAATCATACAAAACTTTCAAGTCTGGGTCTAAAGGGATGTTTTCAAAATCTAAGGATGTGCATTCGTTGTCAAACAATGTTCTATTCCATATTGCAAATTTACTTATTGCTCCTTTAAATGGCAGGTCCATCGGACCTGTTATTCTAGAAGCAAGTAAAGATACCCCCATTATGCTACACACATTAATAGTTTTACCTAACAATACGCCATTTGAATATATCCTCCATTTCTCATCCGAATCCATCGTGAAAATTAAATTAACTGGATTACTATCATTAACCATACCAATAGAAGAATCTTCTCCTAGCGATGACAATATATTGAACAAAGAACCGTTATATCTGATTCCCATCTTTGGATTTGTAGAATTTGCCCCTATAAAGTACATTGTTTTATTAACAAATCTTAGATCTATCTGAATTGCTATTGAGTGCACAGTGTGTAACTTTGTCCCCAATTCTGCAAAATCACTAGAGCCGTTAAAAAACAATCCTCTTATCGCGGGGTTTGGGTCTCTGAATGCCAAAGTTTTCTCATTTAAAACAGAAGATTCTTTGTCCTGATTTACATCAACATACATACCATCACGCCCTAATATCATCGCTGGCATTAATATTACTGGATTGTCCACATAGGTTGAATTTCTTACAATATTTGGTACATGATGATGTCCACACATCCATTCTATTTTAAGCTCTGGTCTTGCTGCTACCACCCCACTAACCATATTTTTTAATAATGTGGCTTGTGCTAAATTATATTTGTCAGAACTAATAGCATTAAGGGATGGAACAGAATGACCCGCTATTATGATGTTGGTTTGAATACATGTTTCTAGTATATTTTGTATCCAAGCTGGGGTGCTTGTGTGCATCCTCATGTACTGATAATTGCTTGTGTGGTTGTCTGACGTGTCAAATGTTGTATCGGTTAAAATATAAAGAACATCATCACCTAACTCGATAATTTGATTAAAAGGTGACCCAGCAGTTACTGATTTTCCATCCATACCTGTTGCCGTTACTAATTCTGCAAAGGTCAAATTATCTAAATCGTGATTGCCTGGGATTAGCTCTTTTCTTATTGATGGATTAATACCACCCCAAATTACATTCCACTCATCAAACCATTCAGGATTATCACACATATCACCAAGACATAGAACTAAATTAGGTTTAATCTCATTTACTTTATCGACGAACTGTCTCATTAAGTCAGGTGATGTGTAGTAATATCTATTTAAGGGGGTGTTAACCGCTCCTGTCTCACTCCCATCTTCAGTATCAAAAAACGCTTTCATATGAATATCTGTAACTATGAGAGTTCTATAAGACCCTTGTTGATGCAAAACTCCCCATGAAACATCGCATTCATTATCACCGATTTTCAACACTCTAAGTTCTGAATTAATTCCATCAGTTGATAATTCGCCATTTAGAACCATACCTGCATCAGGGGTTAATGTAATATTCCCTGATAAAACTTGTCTTATTTCAAATGGTAACGCCAAAGGGACTGAATTAGGAACGGAAACGGTAATTGGCGAAGCTCCTTTA
>DASRMZ010000016.1:0-3145 GCA_035647675.1 Thermoclostridium sp.
TTTTATTTTTTTGTGGGCAATCGAAAGAAATGGACTGCCTGAAAATTTAAGTAATGCGAAGAACATAAGGCTTCACTTTAAAAATTTTGATTGCGTCGGTAATGTGCAAAGTTTTCAAATTGTTGACGGCAATATAGTGAGGGTTGAGGTTGCGCCAGAGTGGGCATCGCGATTGGGTGCTTATAGATTAATTTTAAGTTATGAGTTTGAAGATTTATCATTCTCTGACGGAGACCGTAAATATGTTGTTGACATTTTAGCTTTTAATATTGTGTCAAAAACATCTGAAGCGGATGACGTTATAGAAATGGATAAAACGTCCGATATAATGATACGTCTAAAAGGCGATAAAGGCGATAAAGGCGATAAAGGCGATAAAGGCGATACTGGAGATAAGGGAGATAAGGGCGATAAGGGAGAAAAGGGAGAAAAGGGAGAAAAGGGAGCAGATGGCACAATGACATTTGAAGATTTAACCCCAGAACAAAAAGAAAGCCTTATGGGTGATTATATACAATCCGACCTATCAGTTAAGTACATTATAGCGCTCACGCAGGGCGAATACGACGCGATACCGGAGAAAGACGCACAAACACTTTATTTCATTAAACAAGTATAATTATGGCATACTCAGGACTGGGAACAGGAACACAGGCAGACCCATATCAGATAACTACAGTTTCGCAGTTTAAAGAAATGGATAACGCAACCTATGATGATGTATATTTCCTTCTAATGAATGATTTAGATTTTGCCGCAGAAGCATCTGTAAGTTTGCTAAATTATAAATGCAAGCTGAATGGTGGTGGTCACTCAATTGATAACATACCGCTTGATGCTGACGGTTTTATTAATCTTTATTCGGGGTGCTCTATTACAAATTGCAACTTTATTTTTGATAGAGTTTCGGTTGCTAATTCTGCTATTTTCAAGGGTTCTACTGTGACTGCAACCCTATCAACTCTTAGTTTTATTGTTGAGAATAAGCATGGATTAGCTGTCCAACTTTTTGACTTAAATGTTAATTTAACTCAAAGTAGTATAGTTGAATTTATAAAAGCGGAAGGAAACTTTTCAAGGGTGTTTTCATCAATTGGATGTGGCTTAACAGGCATAACTGTATATAATTCAAACGGTGTTCACGTACCGTTGGTGAGATATTTGTTTACAACTGTTACCCTTTTGAGGTGTGTTTATCATAAGCCGACCACAAAAACTGTATCTGCGTTACCAATGGGGTTGTTTATAGATTCGCCAAGTAAACGTATAATTATAAACGAGTGCGCTGTAATTGTTAATAAATTCATAAACGAAGCAACAGATTCATCTATTAGCATTGGTGGATTCGTAGGGCAAGGGGAGATGGAAATACGAAACAGCTATGTTGTAGGTTCGTTCGAGGCGCCATACGGGTATTACTTTCATGCTTTATACGGTAGGTATACAAATGATGATTGCATTTTTTCGGATAATTATTTTTATGGAAATTTAGTATCAAATAGAAAGGATGATACTGACGTGGTGTCCGCTTTACCAAGTACGGGATGTTATTATTGCAAAGAGCTATTAACAAATCAGGATTATAATGACCAGTATGCAACAGATTTAACCGTTGAGCAATTTAAGGATGAATCTAATTTTTTGGGTTGGGATTTTACGAATATATGGGCAATGGGTGTTGATAACCCGTATTTGAGAAATAGTTCCGCATTGTTGTCTCAATTTAACCCTGTAAGCCTATTGCAAACTGGAACCATCTCAATTGGGGCAATACAAAGAATTTCAGGAACGCAGTTTAGTGTACAACTAACAACCGACAATACCGCTGATTTTGGAATTGAGGTTTCTGAAAATGGGGTTGAAGTCGATACAAAATTCAACGAAAAAGGAACCGTTATATTTAATACAACTAAAGATTATGATGCGGTTATAAAAGCATTCCATTTTGCCGGACAAATAAGAGCGTATGTCGCAAGCCAGTCCTATTACCACTATCATCTTGACCAAATAGCTGTAACCGATGTAACAGTCGATAAGTATACTTACTTAGAAAAGTCAGGAAGCGTCGGTGCTTATATTCACGGTTCAATACTGATAGGCGATTATTTATATGGAACATCAAGAGGTTCAACTTTTAGTACAGACAATTCCATCGTGAAAGTTTTGGCATCTGATGTTTCTCAGTTTGAGGCTTTTCCTATTAGTGTTTTGCCAACAAAAGGCGCTTGGCAAATGGATTCTGTTTGCCAAATCGGCAATAAATTATACACCGTCGCCGCTGACAATAAATACTATAACTATATGATTGTGTTTGATTTGCTGACAAATACACATCAATCATATTTTATAAATGAAAAGTGGAGTTGGGGCGCGCCTTCATATACCGATGGTACATACTTATACGTATGCCTTGCCCCTGATCTGGTATCTAAGATTGACCCTGCGGTTTTTAACAGCACGGAAAAGTATAACACATCAAGTCCTTGGCCTTTACAATCTTTAGATTTTGTGAATACATCCGGTACTATTGCACCACATACAATGGTAGGAGATAGTGAACATCTTTATGTTGGATTAGGAGCAGGTAATGGCAATGTAACTGAAACATCACAAGCCTTGCTTAAAATTAATAAGCAAACAATGCAATTAGTCGCAGCTGCAACTGGTGTCCCAAAGATGACGGACGATATGACTCAAACCGACACGCACTTATTTGTTGGAATAGAACCACGTAGTTCTTCTTCGTATGGGGCTAAAATTGGTTGCTGTGCAATAAGAAAAAGCGACATGAGGGTTACAATGACAAAGCAGTTGCACGAAACAGACCAACCCAATGTCAATTCTTATGCTTCGCTGATTTTTGGTAATTATTTGATTGACTTAAAAACCAACTCACATATTTACGCTCTTGACATATCAAATCCTGATTCGTGGAATGATGATGATAGGGGAGCACATACGCTCAAGGTTTATAAAACACTTAAGCCTAACGGTTTAGCTACTGACCCTATTAATGAGGTTTATCTTACAGAATCTGGAAAATTCGTTGGCTTTGCATGGTCACCTACAAGCTACGCTGTGAGTTTTGATTTGCCAGGGCTTGATTATTTTGCTGAACCAACTGTTATCACAGATGATGCTGCAA
>DASRMZ010000017.1:0-2639 GCA_035647675.1 Thermoclostridium sp.
CTTATGTTCCTATTCACGCTAACGGAAACCCCCAAGCTGGAGAACATCTAGTCGCAAGCACAGAAGTGGAAGTGGAAGACACTTTAGAACCTTATAGTGGCTGGAAAAAAATAAACATGAGTTACAGGGTTTTGCATCCACTAAGGGAGGGAATGCATAGAGTTGAGTTCAGCTCCTCCAAGGACGTAAGAATGATAAGAAATGGCTCTGTTGTTGCAACCGCTCCCAACCGAAGTGTTGAGTTGTCAGACTTAAAACAAGGTGATGTTCTGACTTTTGAAGGACGGAATAATGCGGGAGTTTCTAGCACCAGAAGTGCGGGGAAAATACGCATTTACGAGGTATAGGAGGTATATATGCCAAAGGATAAAAAACTACACATTTACGCAGGTTTAAGCCTTGCCTTGACGGTGGGGCTTTCATTATGCCCATTTTTAGGTTTAGTGACGGCAGTTGTGATAGGAGCAGGCAAGGAAATCATTTGGGATTATCTACTCAAAAAAGGTACTCCCGAATGGTGGGATTTCATTGTAACGGTACTGGGAGGGACTTTGGGTTACACAATATTAAACTTAGCGAGGTGAGAGGATTGGATGGAGAAAAGGTATTAATTTGGTGTTATGGGGCAATTGCGGGAATATTTCAGTTTTTATTTGGAGGCTGGACATTGCTCATTCAGACTTTGCTAGCGGTAGCAACGTTTGACATCATAACGGGCTTTTGGGTGGGAGCTAAAAATGCTAAAGCTAACAGCAGGGATCTTGGTGCAGGGTTCCCACGTAAGATCGGCATGTTTATGGTTGTAGCATTAGCTCACTTAATCGATAAGGCTTTAGGTTCCGCTACTCCCATAGTGCAGACGGTAGCCTTATGCTGGTATATTGGCAAAGAGGGCGTATCAGTGACAGAAAATTTAGGTAAACTCGGTGTACCACTACCGCCATTTATAGTAGTAGCTCTAGAACAATTACAGAAAGAAGGAAATAAAGATGGTTAAATGCCCTGATTGTGGTTCGGAAGTACCTAATAATGGCAGTTGTTTTGCTTGTTATGTATGCGGATTTGAAACTTGTAATATAAACGGATTGGAGGTTGCGAAGGGTGTTCGAGAAAGCAATTCGGGTGATACTGAAACATGAAGGTGGTTACGTTAATGATCCTAATGATTTGGGTGGCGAAACAAACTACGGGATCAGTAAGCGTAGTTACCCAAACGTAGACATTAAAAATTTAACAATGAAGCAGGCTATAGAAATCTATCGCCGTGATTGGTGGGTTAGATATGGTTACGAGAAGATAAACGATCTTGATGTAGCAACAAAGGTCTTTGATTTATCAGTCAATATGGGTCCGACATATGCACATAAAATTTTGCAGATGGCGGTGAATTTTGTTGGTGCTGATTTAGCGGTAGATGGAGCGTTGGGACCTCTAACATTTGGGGCAACCAATAAAGCTGACTCAAAAAAAGTCGTACAAGCTATGCGGTTTTATGCGGCAATGCGTTATTATGATTTGGCCAAAGCTAGACCTGCTAATCGCAACTTCCTTATGGGGTGGTTAAACAGGGCTTATTATTAGGAGGGAGATCATGTGGGGTAAAATCAAAAGTGCTATAAAAAGATGGTGGTTTGCAGTAATAACCTTTATCGCAGGTCTGGTATTACTTGCAAAAAAACCGAGTTGGACTAACGATAAAGAAATTGAAGATGCCAAAAGTGAAGTGGAAGATCATCAAAAACAAGTAATTGAAGCCAAAGAGGAAACCAAATCTTATTGGGAACTTTATAAGGAGGTGGAGGCTGAATATGAAACAAAACTACAAGAGATCAGAAAAGAAAAGATTGATGACCCCGTTCCCTTTGAAAATCCTGATGATGCCGCTGATTATATTGATGATCTCATTACCGATTTACGCAGATAGTTTAGACAACCTCATCCCAATGGACGGAGGTTTTTTTATACCCGATGATGCGATGGTTTTACTAGCTAATTACATTCAAGAGTTGGAACATGATCGCATACTTAAAAATATCCTAGAGGAAGAAAATAAAGTCTTAAAAGAAGCCAAGCGTGAAGAAGGAGCAAGCTTGAAACTTGTAATAACATCGCAGGAAAACATCATTGACCGTCAAGATAAACTGATTGCATCTCAAGAAAAGGTAATTAAATTCCAAGACGATAAAATTAAGACATTAGAAGTTGCTATCAAAAAATCCGAAACCTGGAATAAAGTTAGAACTGGTGCAGAGGTAGCAGCGGTAATATTTTTAGTGTCAAAGATACTGTAAAAGTTCCCCGATCTTTATGGTCGGGGTCTTTTTTATATTCTTTTTTAACTTTTTTCAAAACCCCTGCTAGGAAGCCTAAAGAATTTTAAGAAAACCCTTGACGCCTTCGCGACGGCGTGGTATACTTAAGACAGTTAAGAGGTACATAACAAAAACCGAGGGGGAAGAAAAATGATTAGCAAAATGAAAATGGAATCTATAGTTTTTGACTTTATCCAGATGAGGGTCAGTGAAGTTTCTGATATTATGGCATACGGGTTCACCAAATCCGAGGCAGAGGAAATTCAGAAGGAAATCTTTAAAAGATAAACAACTAGCCGAAAGCCCCTTCGGGGGCTTCACAAAAAC
>DASRMZ010000018.1:0-3015 GCA_035647675.1 Thermoclostridium sp.
ACACTTGAAGTTTTAATGACACATTTGGATAAATGTCAGCAAAATGGATTTTCGAGTAGTTTGCTTCAATAAAATTCTTTGTTCCTTCTTTGATTGGTGTCGATGGTACAAGTAGGATAAATTTATTAAACCCATACTGTCTATTTAATTCATACATTAACCTTGTGTATACATAAGTTTTACCGGTACCCGTTTCCAATTTAGCATCAATACCAAGAATGCCATCCTCTACGGTCCTTTGCATACTTTTAGGGATTGGATTAAGGTCCTCTACGTCACCACTCCAAATTTCTGAAATATTTCTTGAAATAGCCTCATCCTGAATATCAATAATAGGATTTTGATGTATGGCATTGGTGCTAGAAATTCGAACATCTTCCAGCACTTTGCATATTGCATTGATAGCATCAGTTTGATGAGGCAGATGTTTTAATTGTATTTGCATATCAATACCTCTCAATCACTGTAATATTTTTGTTTTGCCTTAAATTCGCTATGTTCTTTTTTAGCTCATGAGACTGATTGAATGGCAAAGAGTAAGGATAAACAACTACTCTTGAAATCATCAGTTCATTGTTCTCAATTTTCTTGATTAACTCCATAATATCTTCAGAAGTGATTCCTTCTTCAATAATGTACAATGAACCATCATGCAAATCAGCTTCATATGTTTTAAGTTTCATTTTGTCAGCCTTAGAACATAGCCCATATCCATCTTCGTTTAACCATGTGGATAAAATAGTTTCTTTCCCTGGAATGTTATTAAATGAAAAAATATCTATCATATCTCCTAAAACTAATTCCTCAACAGGATTAAAATCCACTATCTTATCAAGTGTTTTTTGTTCCGGAGTGTTTAATTTGTAAAGCTTATATCCATAGTCAATAACAGCATTAGTATCAGCTTTAATTTTCTCAGCTGCTTTCTCTATTCGATCCCTGCCAATTTCATCTATAGTGCGATAACCCGCTTGGTATGCCGGCTTATTTTCTTCTATGGCTTCAGGTAACTGAACCATAATAAATCTTCTTTTCCCATTGTCTTCAGCATTCATTTGCATAACAGCATGTGCTGTAGATGCAGATCCAGAAAAGAAATCCAAAATAAGCGAATTCTTATCTAGGCCTATTGCTTTAAATAGCAAACTTAAAAGATCAACGTCTTTAGGATTAGTAAAATATTTTCCACCCAATAAGTCATTTAATTGGTTTGAGGCCACTCGACCATCTTTATATTTTACACTTGTCAAACTCTGAAACTGAGTATTTTTCAAATACGTTTTATTGTTAGGGATGGTCGTTTCGTCTTTTCCAAAATGCACAAGATTATCTTTTATTCTTTGTTTCATTGTTTCTTCAGGAAAACGCCATCCACTTGCAGGTTCTTTGCAAGTTTTACCCGTTTCAGGATGAGTAACGTCATAACGGTATTGACCATAGTTCGGTCCGGATATATTATCTGGAAAGTATACTCCTCTTTCGTCCATCCATGAGTAATGCTTACTAGAATAAATAGGATTTGATTCAGGAAACTGCTTATACCACTCAAGAGCTTCCTTATGTATCGCTTCCCAATCATCTCCATGTTTCTGGCTAAACCCTTCAAAGGCTTTAAATATTTCTTCCAGCCCTTCTTTTTTTTCTGTCCATTCACCACTGTTCATCGATTTATTTTTAACAAAAGCTATTATATACTCATGTTGCATTGAGATGTAAGACTGATCATTCTTGCTGCTATTTTTCCAAATAATCTCACCGGCAAAGTTTTCTTCACCAAAGACTTCATCACAGATTAACTTCAAATTGTTATGCTCATTTTCATCTATTGAAATGAGAATAACCCCTTCATCCTTTAACAAGTCACGAGCTAATAACAGTCTAGGATACATAAATGTAAGCCAAGCAGAATGGGTGCTTTTTCCCGCCATGTTCAAAATTCTTTCTGCTTCGTCTTCTTCAATTCCGGCAGATTTAGCTAATCCCTCTTTCGTAAACTCAAAAGTGTCAGGGTAAACAAAATCTTTCTTACCTGTATTATAAGGTGGATCGATATAAATGCAGTCCACTTCATTGGAGTACGACTTCAATAAATGTTTAATGGCGTCAATATTATCTCCAACCATATAAACATTCTTGCTTTCAGCATTAATTTCCTTGGTGTTATGATCAACAATAGGTGTAAGTACAGTTTTTGTCTCAGTAGAAGTCAATAATTTAGCATAGCTCTTCCCTAGAAATTTAAGTTCATATCCCTCTTTGCTCATTTCAACATCTGTGCTAGATAATAGCTCCTTCAATCGGTCAATCATAAAATTTCCATTTTTATCGAAATAATGCGGAAATACTTCTCTTAATTTTTCAATCTCTCTTGTGTTAGGCCCAACTACATTGTTTTTGGTTAACTGATCTTTAATCATCCCTCTACCTCTTTTCTGCTTTATTATTATCGTTATGTACATATTCAACTATATCGCCAATATCACAGTGAAACTCTTCACAAATTTTCCCTAAAACTTCCATGGTTACATTTTGATTTTTACTGAGGCGAGCTAAAGTTGATGGAGTAATTCCAATCGCATCTCGCAGTGCAGTCTTATTCATATTCTTATCAATAAGCAGTTTCCAAAGTTTATTATAAGAAAAAGCCATTTCTATCCCTCCTTGAACAATAAGTATCTTAAGTTGTATGTTATATACCTCTTATTGTATCATATATCTTCTTCGATAAGAAGCTCAATTTTCAACATTCTTTTTTGAACCATATGGATACCCTTATTTCTCTGAACTGCACTTTCCCACTGTAATCTTGTCAACTCACCATTATTTTGCCAACCATTTTATCAACTCACCACCCCAATAAATCTTTCCATGGAAAGACTTTCAAATTCACCAATCTTGGATAACTTCCCTTAAAGCAAAAATCCGTGATTATCCTTCCGGCTTAGAACCAGACCTCAAATCACGGAAAGCCTTTATTTACTTATCTTATTACACGCTTACTTATCAACCCTTGAC
>DASRMZ010000019.1:0-8710 GCA_035647675.1 Thermoclostridium sp.
CAAAAACGCTGGAGCATCGATCATTACGGCTTTGCCAACTGTACTGATCATATCATCACCCAACTTAATAACACGTGCAGTGCGTGGATTTAAGGCATCCTTCTGTGAGCGTGAAGGAAGTCCTCCACCGAAATACAGATAACTTGTTCCATCCTCATCCACCAACACAGCTGGGTCAGAGCAATTAACTACATCCTTTACACCTGGTATACCTTTGTGGATCAACGGTGCGCCTAAAACGTCTGTCCATGGGCCTGTGGGTGTCTTTGAGGTTAATACGCCAATATTGGAAGCCCCATTGGAGAAGTACAAAAAGAATTGGTCTTTACCTTGAATAGATTTGTAAGTAACGGCAGGTGCCCAAGAACAGCTTGCCCATTTTGCAACTCCATCTGAACCAGCTACAGGGATCTCGCCGTGGTCTGTCCAGTTAAGCATATCAGTGGATGAAATAACTGCAATTGTATTTATTTTTTTGTATGTGTTATTAATTAATCGCCCATGATTGTTATATTGATATTTATCGCCTGACAGATATACATATAGGCGCCCATCATATTCCAATGCCCACGGATCGGCACCGTATTTGTGATTTATCAAGGGATTAGACAAACCTGGTAGTTTTGCTTTTGATTTGGTTTGGAGCGCAGTCAATTTGATAGTTGTTTTTACTTCATGAGTACGATATGCAACCTTATGATCATCGCCACCACCGTTCACATGGATGTAGTCGGTAGTAATGTGCAGTTGGGTATTTTCTTGAATAAAGTTATTTATATTTAACCTTATGACTGCGAACACTTGTGATGTATTATGAGTGAAGTTTACAGGCTCTCCTGTTACGAATAATTGTAATCGGTTATTGGTAAATTCATAGTGAGTATCACCAACAATATTGTGGTTGGAAAAAGATACTCCTTCAACATTTAATAGCTCAGGTATGGTTAAGGATATATCAATACTGCTATAAGAACCATCGGGCAAAGCGTCCATTCGGATAGGCAAGGAAATAAATGTATTCGGTGTGCCCAGTGCTTCTATTTGCTTATCAAGAGAGGCATTTAGTATTGTATAATTCGTGTGTTCAGTAATGTGATCTGAAATGCGAAAATAGTCAAAATCCGCATATCCGCCCACGATTTGTGTAGCAAAATAAAACAAGGCAAAGCGATACCCAGTAAAATGTGTTAGCTTGTATTCCATATGCAATACATCACCTATAGGATACCAATAGATTTCATCCTCACTGTAGTAGAAGCGAGCCTGGTCGATGGTATCAGTAAAGTCAAAATCAATGCGTAAATATATGGTATCGCTGATTAACGGAATGCTTTCTATTTCATTCGGGCTACCAGATGCTGTATTTACCATTATGATACTCTTGTTCTGGTTTTCTACCTTTACACCAACAAACCCATAAATTTCTTGAAGTGCGGCAATACCAGCAAAATCCCCGTCTTTCATTCCGCTTGTGTCAAGTGCGACTGTACCTGAGCATACAGGACCGAAAGTACGTTGTGTTAAGGTATTACGTGCATCTGTTAACTCATTGCAAAGGTATCC
Source organism: Thermoclostridium sp. (assembly GCA_035647675.1). GTDB lineage: Bacteria > Bacillota > Clostridia > DSM-8532 > DSM-8532 > Thermoclostridium. Next base: position 1,564 of record DASRMZ010000019.1, read on the forward strand.
TGATTTTAATCGCAAATACCCGGGACGTTCAGTTAGCGACCATAGATTGTGATCGGGATTATGGTTCCATTGCCATATAAGCGATAGCCTAGAATCATTGGGAGCATTTTCAAAGGCAGCTGTCTTTATTTTTCTCATCATAGGTTTTTCGATCATGGATATGAAATCTACATAGAAATCCATTAAATCATCACCCTTTTTTGGGTTTGAAATCCAAGGTGTTTCTATGAATATTGATGGGGAAGGTAAATCTGAATCAATAGGTAGAGTATATGTACCTTTAATGATATTCCATTCGCCTTTTTTTATTATCGATGAGCCCATGTTTTGTATTGTCTCCCAGCCTTCACCTCTATAAAGACTTATTATAAATTGTTTTTCAGGTGGTCCAGTCATATACTTTACACGCGCTGAAACCTCATATACTCCTCCTGGAACGAGCTTGTCCGACAAATCTTGTTTAGGTCCAGAAGCAGTAACCACACGATCGGATATTAATAACACTGATTTGCCAAGCGTTTCATCATAGACTATATTTAAACTTGCAATATAGGTATTGTCCCAATGCTCTGTTCCATTTTCAAAATTGTTGTTGACCAGCAATTCTGTATCCTGTTTGTCACTATTTCGTACTGGAACATCATCTAAATGATCGTACAAATACCGTATATCATTAACGGCTGTGTAGTTCTTTGTAATAGGGTATTGATAAAACTCGTCAGAACTGACTATACCATTAGCTTTATTTCTTAAATCAGGTAAATTAATATGTATTGGAGCTGTACTTTTAACATTTAAAACAGGCCAACCATCTTCCCATGTCATTGGGATTAAAACAGGGATGCGTCCAACTGAAGCTCGATCCTGAAACAACACAGCATACCAATCACCTGTGGGTGTATCGATGATTCCTCCTTGAGCTACCCCCATATTTTTAAAACCAATGTCTTCATCCAAAATGACACGACCTTCATACGGTCCTTCAATGTGATCGGCACGATAACATAATTCTATACGTCGCCCCGAACCTGTAGGCGGCCATGCAATCAAAAACAAATAATAGCGACCATTAATCTTATAAAAATGCGAACCTTCGGCAGGCAAGCCACCCTGACCACCCACATCGGCGCGTTTTATAATCACGCGGTCGAGACCGCCTTCTTTTACGGACGTTGCATTTGAAGTCAATTCTATAAGGTATATACAGCCGGCTCCACTGACCATATAAACGCGTCCGTCATCGTCAAATAAAAGACTTTGGTCATGATGCACATGGTTGATTTCATACTTGCGCCACGGACCATTTTCAATATCCTCTGCTTGGAATATATAGGTCTTTCCAGTATTATATGATGCGACTGTAACATAATACGTCTCTTTATGATAACGTATGCTGGCAGCCCATGTTCCTTTGCCATATGCGTGCGATTCATTTCTAAGACTGCTGGCATCGCTGTCATCTAATATATCACAGACGTAATTTACGATTTCCCAATTCACTAAATCAGTGGATTTCATAATAGGGCAGTGGGGGGTAAAATGCATGGTTGTACTAACCATATAGTAGGTATCGTTCACTCGAATTACATCTGGATCTGGTATATCGGTCCATATGTAAGGAGTGCTATATTTATTATTTTTACTTAATAGTGATGAACCTGGTAAATTATATATTAGCGGCGTTGTAGTAATATACGGGGCCACCTTCATTATATTGTGCTTTTGTGTTTCTAGATCATATTTAGTGTCATTATTTATAATGGCGCAACCTTTTTGTTGTGGAGCCTTAACCTTATGTAAATTGCAATATTCAGTAGGCGTGGTCTTGGTATATTTTTTAAAAACTCTGTTAAAAGTAACAATGCTTTGGAATCCAGATTCAAGGGCAATCTCGGTTATTGGTTTCGCAGAATGTATTAGCAAAGCCTCTGCTTTCTTTATACGAACCTTATTTAAGTATTCAAAAAAAGATACGCCCGAGTTTTGCTTGAACCATCTAGTGAAATGGTATTTACTAAACCCGGACGCATCTGCTGCCATATCCAATGTAATATTATCTTTATAATACGTATTTATATAATTTATGCAATCATTTAGTTTAGCTGCGTTTTGTCGTCGTATGATCATTGTTGGATAATCATTTGACTGCCCATTACTTTGCTCACGTGATAAATGCACAGATATCTCAAAGAGCTTGCAAAGGATATTTACCTCGTAATACGGCTCCCTGCATAAAGACTCATCCAACATATAAAGAAGCCTCTTTTGAATATAGGCGTGCAAATCTTTTGTATTTTCAGACGTAATTAACTGAGGACTTGCATAAACAGCCGAAGTGTTCAATAGCCCTTGGATGTTATTTAGTATTTGCAGATCAAATATTAGAATGATTCGTTGACCATCCTCATGATCAGATTTTAGTGAATGCAACTGGCAGGGTGGAACGATGAAAATGTCATTTTCATTTAATTGGTAGGCATCGGTATTTAAATCCACAGTCAAAGATCCGTTAATGGGCATAATTATTTCAACTGCATGATGCCAATGCATTTGATAATAAATTTCACCAAAATCGTGAGATAGTATATATTTATTGTCAGATTCATAGGACAGTATTTCCATTGTTTCATCGGGTTTTCTGTCCATACTACACCTCCAAATATTTTACTCTGAAAATAGGTTATATTACCATTTTACAAGTATAATGAATCTATTTCAAGTCTAATACTCCAACACTTCATTTTAGAGCGGATATTCCGCTAATGTTTTCCTTATATAGCATAGATATATCTTAAAGTATTAAATAATGATATTTGGGGATACTATTGCTTAAAAAGTGGTAAGTGGAGGTGTATGAAACAATAAGATCCAGAAAGCACCAATGCTGTTGGTGCTTATGGTTAAGTTCTTATATAATAATTATAATAATTTCTGAAATGCTTGCCTATATATATTATTTATTCTTACAAATAATTTTCGCAAATAAACTTTCATATATAATGATCTCGTATTACTCCTTGACACTTCCAATATTAACAGTTACAAAATATTTTTGAAGGAAAGGATATACTAAAAGGATGGGTACAGTTGCTACCATGGTCATAGCTGCACGTAATGAATTTGGAGTAACACTGCTACGTGAAGTATGTGATTCAGCCAAATAGTCAGGCTGTCTGACCCCCGATTGCATTGATGAGGATAATATCTTCATCATTTCATATTGAAGGGTACTCAATTCCTGTTTTGGTGCAAATATAAAAGAGTCGAACCATGAGTTCCAAGAGCCTACGGCAATCCATAAGGCAACGGTAGCTAAAACGGGTAAACATAATGGGAAAATAATATTGAAATACACCCTTAGTTCAGTAGCACCGTCAATTTTTGCGGATTCTACAAGAGATGTCGGTAATGCATTTATGTATGTGCGTATGACAACTACGTTGAATGCACCAATTAGTCCAGGGAGCACATAGACCCAAAAGTTATTTATCAGACCTAAGCTACGATACAGGAAATACTGGGGGATTAACCCCGCATTAATATACATTGTCATTACCATAACTGTGGTTAGAAATTTACGGAAAACAAATTCTTTACGGCTCAATACATACGCAAATAAACCAGAGAGAAACACCCCAATTGCTGTTGTTATTAATGTGCGTGCGACAGAAACTACAAAAGCATTATATATTTTATCTGTTTTAAATACGCTTTGATAATTAAAGAGTGTCCACTTTCTCGGCCACAGGTAGAGCGATCCCTTCATGGAGTCCCTAGCTTCATTAAAGGATGTGATCAACGTATTCCAAAGTGGGTATACCATGATAACAACGATTATACACATAAAGAACACGATAATTCCGTCAATAATCTTATCACCAATTGATTTTCTCATTTCTATACCTCCAAGACGAATGTTCAACGGACTGTTTTGCTATATCAATTTTTCCTCGCCTACCCAATCGGCGATTTTATTACACAGCGTTAATATAATGACGCTCACTACTGTTTTAAACATACCGGCTGCGGTTCCGAAAGCAAAACCACCAGATCTTCCAAATCCTCTTTTAAGCACGAAAATATCAATAGTTTCAGAAACATCAAGCACGAGTCCATTTGAACCTAGAATATACTGTATTTCAAAACCTGCGTTGAGAATCCACCCTGCGTTTAATATTAGAAGAATGATAATGGTAGATTTTATACCCGGCAAGGTAATGTACCACATCCTACCAAATCGGCCATATCCATCTATGGCTGCAGCTTCATACAAAGCAGGATCGATAGAGGTGATGGCAGCCAAGTAGATGATACTGTTCCAACCCATCGATTTCCATACATTTGCAAAACCAACAACCCACCAAAAATAGCTCGGTTCCCCCAAAAAATGCACTTTTTCTTTAACAAGTCCTGTGGCTATTAGCAGATCATTGATGATTCCACCGTCCATGGATAGGACGTTTGAAACAAGACCACATACGATAATCCATGAAAGAAAATGAGGCATATAGGATATTGTTTGTACTACTCGCTTAAACCTAAAGAAGGGTCCTGTGAGTTCGTTTAAGAACAAGGCGAATGCAATAGCGGTGACAAACCCGAGTACAAGGTTAATAATACTCATTCCTAATGTGTTTTGCATTACACGATAAAAATCAGGATCTGAAAATAGGTTTTTAAAATGTGTCAATCCAATCCATTCCTGTTCAAAGAAGGATAATTGGGGCTTATAATTTTGAAATGCCATAGTAAGACCCCATAATGGTAAATATGAAAAAACAAGAAAGTAAACAAAATATGGTACCGAAATAAAGACCAGTGCCTTTTGTTTACGAATTTGACTGAAAAAACTTTTCTTTGGACTTCCGGCTAACATATAGCTATCCCCTTCTTTCTGCTTTTCATTCCGTTCTAGTTATTATGTAGAAGGGACGACCACCTGTAGGTGGCGCCCCTGCTGATCGGCCTGAAAGAACAGGTTATTAATACAAACTCATTTGTATTTGTCTCTCAATTTCCGCTTCTAATGCTTTGTAGTCGATACCTTCGTATCTTGCTGCGTATTCTTCCCAAGCTGCATCAAAGTCATCTGCCATGATAACACCGGGTAGATAACGGTTTTGAAGATCTGTTATCTGATCGAATATAGGCTTGGCAATATTTTCATCTTCCATGGTGGAGAAAATAGACCAAACTTCAGGATAACCGGGATGATCCATTAGAGGAAGGAAGTCGGACTTGGTGTAAAAACCATATTCTGCGTAGAATTCCTTGTCGTACGGGAATTGGTTCTCTAGTCTTTCCTCTGGCTGTGTTCCTGCACCAGTTGAATTACCATCGGTATAGCGACCTTCAAGTTTTGGAAATTGGTCACCAATAATAAGGCCTGCATTTGCTAGACGCCAGTCTGGGTTGTCGAAATTGGCTTTTTGCTCTGGAGTACGTCTATAACGACCATTTGCATCAACATAATAGTCTTCGTCTTCTATACCCCAGTACATTAAGCGATGCACGTCTTCTTCTAACAGTGTATCCATAAACAGTAATGCGCGATCAATATCTTTACATTTTGTACTGATGCCCATTCCGTTACCGCCTATGATACCTTCGTTCCTAACTCTGTTGTAAGGAACCAAAGTACCGTCATAACTGATACCAAGGGGTACGTAAGTTCTTTCAATTTTTTCTTCAGAAATCAATACGAATTCACCATCTTGGAAGTTCCACTGTTGGTCAAACATAGCCAACACACGACCGTTAGAAATTACGTTCAAATATTGGTCATAATTTCTAGTAAAGGTCTCAGCGTTAATCAAGCCTTTTTTATATTCTTCATTTAGTTTTCCATAATAGTCTTTGGCATACCATTTGTTTTGATAGATTTCTACTTCAAGGGTGTCGGGGTCAACTACTACATCGCCTTCGTTACGTCCGCCAATCAAATGCTGTGGAGGATTCTTTAGGCAGAATGAGCGCCAGTCTTGTGAATGTACTTCGAATGGAAGAGTGGCTTGACCATCAATGGTGGGGTGAACTTCATAATAGCGTTCTAACAAGTCAAAGAAAGCATCTACAGTCTTGGGATATGAATATCCGTCCCAAGCAAGTACATCCTTTTGAATCCAGAATGCTGGACCGTTATAATCGGCTTCATAGAAATCGTCTTCTCCATCGTTAAGCCAATATTGGCGGCTCCAAATGTCCAGTATGTATACTTTCCCATCATTTGATACACTGCGAAGCCTATCTAAATAATCTCCAAAATGCTTCCAAAGATTTGGATAATTAGGAAGATAGTCATCAAGTGCTGCAAAAGAGCCAGCATTTAAAAACCTTCCGCGCGCTTGTCCTGCACCGATCAAATCGGGATAATCTTGGCTAGCAATCATGATTCCAACTTTTTGCTCCATGTCGCCTACTAGGAATTCATAATCAATGGTAACTCCTGTGATTTCTTGGAGCTTTTTGACGATTTTGTTGTCAGCTGGAGGAGCTTCTCCTGGGCCAGCGACAAACATTGTAAATGTTATTGGTTTTAGCTTATCCTCTGCTGGTTTTGTGGCTTCAGGTTTGTCGGCTACTTTTCCTGCTGTAGTGGGTTCTGGAGTTCCAGACGAACTGTCGACAGGTGGGGCGCATGCTGCTAAAACAGCAAAGAGCATGACAACAGCCAAAAGCATTGCTAGAGTTTTTTTACTTTTCATTATTGGATCCCCTTTCTATTATTTGATGATTTTAGACAAATATAATATATTTATCTACCCATTACTATACAGGTTGCACAAATTACTATGCTATTCATTTATTGCGGTGTTCTTATCAAAAATTGCTATTATTGGTTTTAGAGAAGATCATTGTAAATAGTTTCTAATTATTTATGGCTTGCAGGCATTGTATAATCTGCTATATAGCTGCCTTATAATACCCTTTATCAATATGCAAAGCCTTGTGTAGCATGTGTTTGAATATTCTAATGCATTATTAGTCCGATATGATAGCCCAAAATAAAGCAATTTTTTCATATATTCAACTATTGTTCATTAATACTTTGAGGTATAGCTGTGCAATATAAGGAAAACATTAGCGAAATGAAGCTTAGAGATGTATAGTCGGGGTGAAGATCCGCAAGCCGACTGTTTGAGCAAAA